>JALSXE010000457.1:0-7229 GCA_027072755.1 Campylobacterales bacterium
TTTTTAGAAGATAAGGTTGCTGTTGTTAGTTTCCTAATTACAATTATTCTATTAATACTTGCTATTTTTCCTCATTTTTTTGCAATACAAAACCCTTATGACCTTAAACAACTTTTTTTGCAAAATAGAGCCATTTTCGATCGGAGGTGTATAGTGGAGTAAATATTGTAGGAGGATAGAAACCGCCGGCAGGTCAGCCGCTAAAAAGAGCGAAGAGATTGCGCTAACGATTGACGGCAGATTCGCCTTTTTCACAAAATCGAAAAATAAAGGAACGGCAGGAGCCGGAGTGCGCCTCCCGCCTTAGGGCTACTTGTAGTAGCGCGTAAAGAGACTCTTCAGATTGTCGGACAACTCTGTACAGTTGCCCTCTATCAAAGCCTCCCAACTGCCGTATGTTCTGTTTTCGTCGCCTACTAAAACCTCGGCATAGGTTCTCTTTTCGTCGTCAAGACGGAACGAGACGGTAGCATCTTTTTGACCATGCAGAGTGACCTTGCCGTCAAACGGCAGAGCCGAATCGTTGCCGTCCTGACTCTCATATTTACTGTATACCTTCATCTCTCCGTCATAAGCCACCGCGCCTCCAAGACAAGGCGTAGCGAGCGTACCCGTTACTGTAGCGTTTATATCGAGCCCGCGCTCCATCGCCGTAAATCTGAACCCTTTGCCGTAGAGTGCAAACGCTGAAAGATCGGAAATGTTCGAGTCGGCCGAATAGTCGAACTCTCCGCTGTTTACATAACCTGTTAAACCGGCATAGCCGTTGACATTTATAACCTTTCTCTCGGTCGCATCTTCATTTTCGTCATACGTTACCGCTCTATCCGTCGTCACGTTGAAGTCCACAGCCTGCAGTTTTATATCCGCGACCTTTTTTACCGATCCGTTTCGGTCATCTTCATTCACGTGAAGAGAGAGGCATCCGTCTCCCGTAAACTCGTACCTCTTCAAATAGCCGCCATCTTCGATCTGGTAGAGTGTCAACAGACCCCTTTCGCTGCTCTCCTCTACCTGGGCATAAATCGTCGCACTGAGTTTGCCGCTGTCGAGGCTCTCGTTATCTTCCATCTCGATAGTGAAGTTGTCGGCTTCGGCTCGATAACCGCTCCATCTTCTCGAGTCATCGGAACCCTCATACTCCTTCTTCTTCAGCTTGCCGTCGATTTTGTACCTTCTGTTGGTCGGCTTACAACTCTCGCTCATCGTTATCGGGCCGACGTACTCTCTAAAGAGACTTTTCAGGCAGCTCTCATATTCGACGCAGCTGTTGTAGGTATAGGTACACTCTTCGTAATATCCGGTCTCATTCTCGTCCGATTCACACTTCACGCTTCTTGTACCGCTGATACTGCAGTTTTCATCCTGGACGAGGTTCGGGGCTCTCTCCGCCGGCAGTGCAGTATTGAGCCTCTTTACCATGTGTACGGGGCTCAAGACCGACAACTCATCGGCCGCCTCCTCCATAACGCTTCTACCCTCTATCTCTACGGATAAAGTATCTGCCGGGTCAAGATCATACAGCTTCTCATATAGCGATGCACTCACATAAAGCAGGGCCATCGCATTTTGCACCTCTTCGGCACTCTGCATAGGAACCCTCTTTCCGGTCCATTGGGGCAGCTTGTCACAATCGCTGACACTCTCTCCGCCGCCTCCGCCACATCCGACCATAAAGATCGCTGCCGCCGCAAAGGCGGAGATTACCAACATCTGTCTCCCTTTCATCACGCCCTCCTTCTTTATTGGTATATTTACATTATACTATCTTTAAATAAAATTATTATTAATTCTTTTTATTTGATTTTAATAATCAATATGATAATGGGCTTAAACTCTATGTGGTTCGGCCGATTTTTATCTCTAAACGCCGCCGTTAAGCCCGGGCGGTCACGTGCGTTCAACCGGTCCGTATCCATTCAATAAATATTTATGGACGATTTACTATAATCAGATACTATTGCACAAAAATCGAAGGAATATATTGGCCCTTTACTACATTAAAGAAGGCGATACGGTTGTCAAAGAGTGCAGCGATGATGCAGTCGTGATCTCGCCCTCTCTCTACTGGTATGCGTATGCAGAATTTCCCACAAGGTCGCCTGCCAAAGCCAAAAGACTGGCCGACAGCTACATGGCTTCGCGCCCGGCATCGTATACCTCCGTATATGTGGAAAAGAGAGGAGAGGGATTCGACTGCTACGCATACGACGAAGCGCATCTGCGATCGCTGATAGAGCAGCACACCTCCTTAAAGACACCGGCCTATTTCCTTCAGCAGTTCTCGAGGCAGCTGCCGCTGCGCATTGACGAAAAACTGACGGCCGATACGATAAACGGCATAGCGGTAGAGGTAAAAGAGAGCGCCACCGCTATTCCGGCGTTAGAATCGCTCGATTTCGGCGCCGCCGCAAAGCCCTTCAACAAAGCCGGCACCGCGGGATTCCCGAAAAAGCTCTCCGTCGTACTTCTTGCCGTTTTGCTTGCGACCGCGGCGGGAGACCTGACCCTGAGGTATCAGAAACTCCATGCGCTCGAAGAGTTGAACGGAGCCGGAACGGGCGGGAAATCGATGTACGAGATAAAGTCCCTGCTGAAAAAGTACGCCAAAACGGATAGGGAGCAAAGAGAGTTGAGAAGAGCGATTAATGAGGCTCTGTCGTCACCCGTGAAATCGCTCGAGTGCGACCTGAAAAAGGGATGCACCCGTGAATAGCGCCAAACTGTTCGCCGCACTCTCTGCACTGATTGTCGCTCTATGGTTAGGGGCCGCTCTATATATTGAAAAGAGAACTTCCCGAGTGCAGGAGGAGTTTTTCAGAAAAAAAGAGATGACGGCCAAGTATGAAGCTCTAAAAGACCTATGGTCCGAGAAGGCCCAAAAAGATGCCCTAAAACAGATGGATACGCTGCTCAGGATCTACTCCGTGAAACCCAAAATAGTGAAGAGAGGAGGCAAAAAGATATATACCTTCACTCTCGATGCGGCCAAAGCGGACAAGGTATTGACGAAACTTCTAAACAGCACTCTGCCCATAAAAACCTTCTCTGCAAAACGGATCGCCGACAATAGCCTGGAGGTGAGGGTGGAGGTCGCACTATGATCTGGACGAAACGGATATTGACGGTTTTGGCGGCCGTTGTTGTATGGGCCGTTCTTACGGCAGCTTTCATCTCCAAAGAGAGGCTCTGCAACCTGGCGATAAACAGCGCCGCGGAAAAAGCGGGGGTCACTCTCTGCTTCGACGGATACGGCGCCGGGGCTTTCGGATGCGGCATGAAACATATCACCCTTCTTTACGGTCACTCTCCTGTCGCAAAGATAAAAAAGGCCGATTTTTCTCTCTGGAAGATGGAAGCTTCCGACATCAGGCTTGAAGGCCTTGCCGCCGATATTATGCCCGAAAAGATCGAAAAGGTAACGTTTCTGCCTCTAAGCGGCAAGATCCGCTCGACAGGCGATTTCGGGGTACTCGACGGCAATATATCACTAAGCGGACGCAAAATCGTGCTGGAGCTCAAGCCCTCTTCTCTTATGAAGAGGAGATTCTCCGCAACCCTGCGGACATTCAGATACAGAAACGGAAGGTATACCTATGCAATCTCGTTTTGAGGCTATGGCGACCTCTGTTTCGCTGATTCTGCTGCTGATTCTCGGCGCCAAATTCACGGCAGTCGTAGTCGACGCCTTTTTGCCCCCTCTGCCGCAGCTGGAGTGCAGAAGCGATCTGAAAAAACCGAACGGCACCTACCGCTTCGCATCGGCTTTCGGTCTAAAAAGTGCACCGTCCGCTACAACAAAAAGCCGGACTCCAACGCGCAAACAGGTCTCTCTGAAAGGGTATATTCTGAGTATGACGGCGATCGGAACTCCGAGTATGGCGATCATCGTCAAAAACGGAAAGAGCAGGCTCATCAGTGTCGGAGAGAATATTGACGGCTTCAAACTCGAAGAGGTCTACACCGACAGGGTGAAGCTGAGCAAAAACGGCCGCGAATACTGGCTGAGTATGAAAAAGAAAAAAGCCGCCGAGACTATTAGAACATCTGCCGGAAAAAAAGCGAAAAAGCGCGAGCAAGAACTCATAGAGCAGGTACGCAGGGAGGGAGATACATTCTTCGTTCCGCGTGAGCTACTGAGCGAGATGCACGATCTGAAAAAGATATTCAGATATATCAGCATAAACCCGGTCTACAGAGAGAACAGACTGGTCGGATTTGCTGTTTCAAACGTGAAGAAAGGGTCGGTTTTCGATAAAATGGGTTTGAAAAAACGTGATATCATAGAGAAGATAGACGGCAAGCCGATAAAGAGCGAGAGCGACGCTTTTGCCTATTTCAACAGGCTGGAACAACTCAATTCGCTCTCTCTGACAATAAAACGCGGCAAAGAGAGCAAGGAGCTCAAATATGAGATTTTTTAAGATCATCGCGGCGGCGGCACTTCTGTTTCCGCTACTGATGAACGCGGAAAAGATCACGATCAATTTCAATGACACTCCGATAAGAGATGTCATCCGCTTCGTCGCCAAACAGACAAACAACAATATACTCGTAACCGACAAGATAACGGGTAAGGTGAACTTCATCTCGCAAAGTCCGATCGACAAAAAAGATCTGATTCCGCTGCTTACCCAGATTCTGCAGAACAAAGGGTACACGGTGGTGGACGGAAACAACGGCTACATTCTTGTAACACGTGCCGCAAACGCCAAAAAGCTTGCCGCTCCGGCCGGCAAAAAGGCAAAAGCGGGAATGGTTACCAAGATAATTCCCGTCCACTACATAAAAGCGGCAAATGCGGTACAGAAACTGAGGTATCTAAGCAGCCAGTTCGCGTCGGTTACTTTCGACAACAACAAAAACATCATCATTATCAGCGACTACCCGAAACATATCGAAAATTTCGAGACTACCCTCAAAAAGATCGACAGGCCCATGCGAAAAGATATACGCTTCGTATCTTTGAACAATGCCGACGCCGCGTCCGCCGCCAAAAACCTCGGCGCCATTTTCAAGTCGCTCACCACCACGTTCAGATTTCCGGTGACCCTCAAAGCAGATGCCAAAAGTAACAAGATCATCGTCATTGCCGACTCCTACGACATCGACAGGGCGGTAAATATAGTCAAAGAGTACGACTCCCAAAACAGTGCGAAAGAGATGGCGAGCGACGTCATCTTCCTGAACAACGCCGAAGCCGCGGCGACACTCAAGATCGTCAACGGACTGATGAAGAGTTTCGACAAGCAGACGCAGGCTCAAGTTTCGATTCAGGCCAAGGAGGATATCAACGCCATCGCCATCACCGGCACTCCAAAGGCGGTCAAACTGATAAGCAGAGTGATCAGAAAACTCGACATCGAGCAGCAGCAGGTATATATAAAGGCTCACGTATACGAAATAAGCCAGAACAGGCTCAACAACCTGGGTGTGAAGTGGGGTCTTGCGGGGGGTGCGAGCGCGGGAAATCTGATAGCGACCTCCATCTTCAATATGGGGGGCTCTTCGTTCGTTCTACCGCCTACACTCGCCAGTACCATAGACTTCGGAACGACCACCAAAGGGGTGGCTATAGGCGCGATCATAGATCTGCTTAAGCAAAACGGAGCCGTCAATGTCGTCTCCGAACCCAACATTCTGTGTATAAACAACAAGAAGTCCACCGTATATGTGGGTAAGACCATCTCGATCCTGACAAGCCAGGCTACCGGCAACGATACGACATCGCTCACAAGAAACACATACAGCAGGGAGGATATCGGTCTGACTCTGGAGGTAAAGCCGCAGATAGCAAGCGACAACAAGGTCCTTATAGAGGTCAAGACGAAGATAGAAGATATCGACCGCGCAAGCACCGTGGCCGCGGACAGGCCCACCACGCTAAAACGTGAAGTGAATACGGTCTCCATCGTGAACGACGGAGAAAGCGTGATAATAGGCGGGCTTCTGAAAAACTACTACTCCAAAGCGGTATCGAAGGTACCTCTGCTCGGCGACCTGCCGTTTCTCGGGGGGCTCTTCCGCTCCACTTCGGAGAGTACCGACCAGATAAACGTAATTGTCATACTGACTCCCTACATCATCAAAAACAGCAACTCTCTGGCGCAGATACAGCAGAAGATCGCAAAGAGCGAAGAGTTAAAGGCCAGGCTGGCGAAAATTTTGGAGAAAGAGCTCGAGAAGGGTGGCGAAAATAGCGGAGAGGGTAAATGACCAAAAGCCCGATCAAAGCGGAACCCGAGATCTACACCGATGTAGCCGATCTCGATTTTTACATAAAAAACGGACTTCTTTTCGGTATCTACAAAGGGGAGCCGCACGCATTCATACGTGAAAATCCCGATGCCGACATGCTCAACGCCCTTTCGCATTTCGGTGCGAAACTGCCTCTCGCGATACTCGATGAAGAGAGCTACGACGCGCTGAAAAGACGTTTTCTTGAACTTAGAAGCGAAGAGGGAATCGGAGGCGTCGAAGGGTTCGAAACTCCCGAAGAGATAGAGAATTTTCTGCAAAACGAAGATCTTCTCGCGAGCGAAGACTCCGCCCCTATAATACGCTACGTAAACTCCCTCTTCGTTCAGGCACTCAAACGCCGCGCCACTGACATACACATAGAGACCTTCGAAAAGGAGGGTGACGTACGTTTCCGTATAGACGGTGTGCTGAACAGAATCGCCACACTCAACAAAGGGGCCATCGGCTCCATAATCAACCGTATCAAGGTAATTTCTAACCTCGATATTTCGGAGTCGCGTATTCCTCAGGACGGGCGCACTAAAATTACCATAGCGGGTGCGGGCGTAGATGTGCGCGTCTCCATTCTTCCCACCTACTACGGCGAAAAGGCGGTTCTAAGACTCCTTATGAAAGGGGAGTCGATACCCTCGCTACAGCAGCTCGGCTTTTCGGAAGAGGTATTTACGAAGCTAAAATCTCTTCTCAAACACAGTTACGGCATGATTTTGATAACGGGCCCCACGGGAAGCGGAAAATCTACCACCCTGCACTCGTTTCTAAAAGAGATAGACCATGAACACTACAACATAGTTACGGTCGAAGATCCGGTCGAATACAACGCCGAAGGGATAAACCAGATACAGGTGAACGAGAAGGTCAACCTCACCTTCTCCGAAGCGCTTCGCTCCATTCTGCGCCAGGACCCCGACGTCATAATGGTCGGAGAGATGCGCGACACCGAAACGGCCAAAATAGCCACACAGGCC
>JALSXE010000458.1:0-1792 GCA_027072755.1 Campylobacterales bacterium
GCTTATGAGAGCGCAGCTTACTGCCATAGGCATACCGGAACTGAAGCCCGGAATATATGTAAATGTCGAGGGTCTGGGCAGCCGTTTCAGCAAACCCTACTACATAGCCAAAGCGGTACACACTTTCGGCAGCGGCGGTTATGAGACCTCTCTGGAGCTTCGCAACGACAGTTTCAAACTTACAAAAGGGGGCGGAGGATGAGCGGATTCGACGCGGCAGCCGGACAGAGGCGCACCCACTCTTCGTTCGCTACGGCCATAGTGACGGACAACAGCGACCCAGACGGGCTCGGAAGGGTGAAAATCCAGTATGCGTGGAGCGGCGATTCGGGTGACTCGTACTGGGCCCGTGTCGTCACTTTCATGGCCGGCAACGGCTTTGGAGGGGTGTTTCTGCCGGAAGTCGGGGATGAGGTTCTCGTCGCCTTCATAGACGGCGATATAGAGAGGCCGGTCGTTGTCGGGTCGCTCTGGAACCAGCAGGATGTTCCGCCCTACGGCAATTCTGACGGCAAGAACGATATACGCTCCATCAAGTCGCGCAGCGGCCACGAGATACTGTTCGATGACAACGGCGACACCGGAGGTAAACTCTCTATAAAGACATCCGGCGGCCACTCCATAGAGCTCGACGACACTTCGGGAGGTGAAAAGATCGTGATAAAGGACAAAAACGGAAGCAGTGTCGAAATCGATTCGGCGCAGAACAAGATAGCGCTCAAAAGCAGCATGCAGATCTCGATAGAGTCCAATATGATAGATATCAAGGCCGACGGTATCCTGACTCTGCAGGGCTCTTTGGTAAAGATCAACTGATGGGACTTCCGGCTGCAAGAGTGGGCGATTCGACCGCACACGGGACACCTCTTTCGCCCGGTCCGGGAAGTACGAACGTGCTGATAGGGGGGCGTCCAGCATGGCGCACGGGCGGAGATTTCCACGCATGCCCGCTCGTCAATCCCGGAGGAGCCCCGCATGTCGGCGGAACGGTCGCGGCCGGCAGCGCAACCGTGCTGATTAACGGTATGCCCGCCGCGAGAATGGGTGACCAGATAGTAGAAAGCGGCCCGCCCAACCCGATAGTCTCGGGTGAAGCTACCGTACTGATAGGATAGAGAATGGAAAAGAGATTTTTGGGAAGTGGGTGGAAATTTCCGCCCAAGCTCGATGAAAAGGGGCGTTTTGAGACGGTATCGGCTGAAGAGGATATAAAAGAGGCGATACTGATTATTCTCAAAACGGCACCGGGTGAGCGCGTGATGCAGCCCGAATTTGGATGCGGCATCAACGATTACGTCTTTTCCGTCATCAACAGCGCCACGATGATGGAGATTGAGAAAGAGGTGAAGCGCGCACTGTTACTATACGAGCCGAGAATCGTCACCGAAAGGGTGGAAGTCTCGGCCCAGGATGCATCGGAGGGAAAACTGCTGATATCCATCGACTATACGGTAAAAAGTTCCAACAGCAGGCAGAATATGGTCTATCCGTTCTACCTGAAAGAGAAGGGGTAAAATATGTCTACGCCCAAGATAAACAGACTCGATACCCGTGAAGTGCTAAAGAGGATCGAAGAGCTGGGCTCTGTATACCTTCCGGCGTGGAGGCCGCAAGAGGGCGAGCCGGGCTGGGCGGTGGCGCGTATATACGCCATGATGCACGATGCGCTCGGCAGCGAGGCCGATGCCCTTTTGCAAAAGCTCTTCATCGCATATCTGGACGAGCTCGGATTTAGGCAGGCACCTGCGAATGCCGCTGCGGCTCCGGTCATTTTCGAACTGTCCAAAAACTT
>JALSXE010000459.1:0-7098 GCA_027072755.1 Campylobacterales bacterium
TGTTTCTATACCCCATGCTCTACAAAAGCGGCATACTCGGAATGGACCCTGAGTCTTACGGCATATATGTAGGAGGAACCGTACACGAAGTGGCACAGGTCGTCGCGGCCGGCGACGCCGTAGGCGGGGTTGCGGCGGACGATGCGGTAATAGTGAAGATGACGAGGGTCATGATGATAGCGCCGGTGCTCATAATTCTGGGCATCATCATATCCATGGTCGCCAAAAAAAGCGGAGCGGAAGCCGGAAAAGTTAAGCTGGTCATCCCTTGGTTCGCCGTCTGGTTCGTAGTTATGAGCGGCGTAAACTCTCTGAACATAATACCGGCGGAAATCGTTACGGATATAAACGAGGTGGATACATTCATGCTCACAATGGCGATGACGGCGCTCGGGATGGAGACGAACGCCGGAAAATTCAAACAGGCGGGCATCAAGCCGATCCTTCTGGCGCTGCTGATGTTTGCATGGCTCCTGATCGGAGGTTACTTCATTACGAAGTGGGCCGTAGCGATATTCTGATGTTTCAATATGGACGAAGCGGGCTCTGCCCGCGGCGCCCTATCAGTTTCAGCATATCCCCTTCGATGCGGATATTGGAGTTTTCAGGCACCTTTTTATATAGCAGAGGACTGTCGAGATCTACATAACTTACACACCTTTTGAAGGCCGCGGCCACCCTCGCGGCGGCCTCTATCGATACTGGTGTTTCGAGCATCGATCCCATCATGCACTCAACACCGTTTTTTTCACACCAGCTCAAAATTCCGGCGGCTTTCGAGACGCCTCCGCACTTCATCAGTTTTACGTTTATCATATCGGCGACTCCGGTTTCTGCAACCTCTTTTGCATCCTCCAGAGTAAAAACGCTCTCGTCGGCAAGAATCTTTATCGGGCTCGACTCTCTTACCCTTCGCATACCCTCCATATCGGCCGCATGCAGCGGCTGCTCCACGAGCTCTACACCGAAACGGTGTATCGATTCGATTATGCGTTGCGCCTCATCTTCGCTCCACGCCTGATTGGCATCGGCGAGCAGCTTCGCTTGGGGTGCCGCACTGCGGACCGCTTCGATACGCTCCACATCCATTCCATCCCTGCCGCCCAGCTTCACTTTCAAGACCCCACAGCCTCTGCGTACCGCGTCGGCCGCATTTTGCGCCATATCTTCCACGCTACCGAGAGATACGGTTATGCAGGTTTTGATCTCTATCTCTTCGGCTCCGAAAATTTCCGTTTGAGACGGATCTTTTTTCATCCAAAGATCGTATAGCGCCATATCGACCGCCGCCTTTGCGCTGCTGCCTGCACTGCAGGAGTGGAGCCTCTGCAGAGCGGATGCCGGAGAGTCGAAGCGGCGGTTTGAAAAGATCGGAGCTATCTTGCCCATTATGGAATCTTCGATCTCCTTCGCCCCCTCTCCGGTTATGGCTTTCGTAGGCGGCGCCTCTCCTATACCGCAAAAACCCTCTTTGTCAACAATCTCTACCCTTACGGCTTTGGCGGCTGTCACACGCCTCAGCGATGTAACAAACGGCTTTTCGAGCGGCACGGATACATACGAAAGCCTGAAATCGGTTATCTGCATAGACCGGCCCCGCCTCTCACTATGCCGCCGCCATCAAAGCATAGCCCACGGCCAATCCGCCGAAAGTTCCCACCAGATAACCCATAACCGCCATGAGTACGGCAACTCCTATCAGCGCCCTGTCGTAGGCCGCGGCCAGTATCGGGGCGGAGGCCACACCCCCTATGTTGGCCAAGGAGGCGACGGCAATGCTGAAAAGGTCCAACCTGAAAATCTTTGCGGCCGCTACGAGAGCGGCGGCATGGATAGCCAGTATCGCAAACCCCGCGGCGATATAGAGAGGTATGCTGCCAAACTCGGCGAATTCGGCCCTCGAACCTATGAGCGCCACCAGAAGCAAAAGCATCGTCGATGCAAGATCGCTCGAACCGTTCAGACGCGAAAGCGGGGTAAAAGATGCCGCGACACCCATAAGTGTGGCGATGAGAACTATCCATGTCGTAGTCTCGAGCCCGCCGAGCCGTTCTGCCGCAAATTGAGAAACGAGCGCGACCGCAAAAGATATACCGAGCAGGAGCCAGTATCGCTTCGGGCCTATGGTGCAGGCACACCCGATGCCTGCCTCGCTCTCTTCACTACCGGGCGCACCGCTCCACCTACCGAAAAGCGGCGCAAAACGTACCATAGCCAGAAGCAGTATCACCCAGAACGTATAACAGACCGCATCGACCGCCAGAGCGTAGCCCATCATCATCTCGTCGACATTCATCGCACCGCCTACGGCTACCATGTTTGCCGTACCGCCCATCCAGCTTCCGCAGAGCGCGGCAAACATCGAGGCCTCCCTCTCGCCGAAACCGAAGAGCGCAAAAACGACAACAAAAGCCGCCGCTATCGAGAGAGTCGCTACCGCATATGCGATCAGCATCGATCTGCCCAGCTTTGCAAAACGCCCCATATCCAGTTGCAGAAGCATCAGAAAGAGCATGGCCGGAAGCAGATTGTTTTTAGCAATCTTGTAAACCGAATCGATAACCTCGCTCCGCTGCCACAACCCGGCCTGCGACGCTACCATCGCCGCCGCGTAGATCAAGACCACGGCAGGCAGATATGTGAAGTAGCGGCTCGTTCTCGCATGCCTCTCGGCTATGCCGAAAAGTGCGGCTATTGCCGCGATGCTTAGAAGGTAGAGAAGCGGTGAATCGATCATGGTCTGCTTTTTAGTCCGGGTAGAGCTTTGCGAAGCCGCTCCATAAAGCGCTTACCCGGGTCCTTTTTGGTTGTGCGGTAGCCTGTGTCTCTTTCGAGCCAGAGCCTGCTCTTTTCGAAGTTTCGATACTCGTAATGGCCTATAAGGTACTCTATGGTCGGATATTTCGCCGCAAGATAGCCGACAAGTTCGATATTCGCTTTAAGCTGCGCTTCGGTCAAGTCATCTCTGCCGTCCGCTCCCCCTGCATTCTCTATGCCTATCGCAAAGAGGTTCAGCCCTATGACATGCCTCGCCATCGTCGTCTCCTCCATAAGCCTGTATACCGTACCGTCGCGGTCGACCAGAAAGTGTGCCGAGACATTTAGCGCGGAGGCTCGCGCTATATCGTCGCGATGGCCGGGGAGCCTTTGAGGGTAGAAGGCTTCGAAAGAGCGTTTCAGATCGTCTATCGCGGTATAGTGGACGACTATGATCTTCGGAACGATCGATATATCATCTTTTGCTACGGCGTAATGCTCCCTGATATACTCTTTGGTAAGCTCTATACGATCAGAGCCGAAAAGAATGGGTCTGTCTACAATTTCGAGAGCGAAAAGGGGAAGCATAAAGAGAGTGGGCGCAACGGCTGCAAAACGCATGGAACTAAGCCCTTCGTCTGAGGCTCAGAGCCTCCAGTATGTGGCTTCGCCCTATCGTTTCGCTTCCATCCAGATCGGCTATCGTACGTGCAACTTTTTTGGCGTTGCCTACCCCTCTGTGGCTGAGGCCGAAACTCTGTACCGCCTTTTGCAGAATCTCCTCCGCCTTCGGCTCAAGTATGCAGTACTCCTCTATATCCTTTTCGTCGAGCTTACCGTTGAGCCTCTTCTGGCCGCGCCCCTTCTGCATTACGAAAGCGGCCAAAACCCGCTCATGCATCTGCGCCGAATCTACGGACGGTTTCGCATCGGGCTCGCTCTCCTGCATCGTCACATATATCTCGATGCGGTCCAGAAGCGGATCGGAAAGGCGCTGCTTGTAGCGCTTTATCTCCAGTTCGTTGCAGCGGCACGGGTGGACGGTGCTCAAAAGGTTCCCGCAGGGGCACGGGTTTTGGGCAGCTGCGAAGAGAAAGCTGGTCCTGTACTCCACTTTGCTATTGACGCGCGAGATAAGCACTTTATGATCCTGCAGCGGCTCCCTCAGCGCCTCGAGGACAGACTTTGAAAAGTGCGGAAACTCGTCGAAAAAGAGAATCCCGCCGTTGGCGAGCGCCACCTCTCCTATTCTGGCATTGGAGGTACCCCCTCCGAATATCGAAGGCTTGCTGGCACTGTGGTGGGGACTCCTGAATGGTCTGACGGGCTCAAAAGAGGGCTCTTCGCCTCCCAGCAGCGCATACTGGTTGTGATGAAGAATCTCTTCAAGACTCATCGGCGGCAGGATGTAGCGCAGCCTTTTGGCTATCATGCTCTTGCCGCACCCGGGGCTCCCCTCCATCAGGATGTTGTGCATTCCGGCAGCCGCTATGAGTGCAGCCCGTTTGGCGGTCTCCTGCCCTTTTACCTCCCGAAAATCTTCAGGATACTCCCTTCTAAACCAGAAGCTCTCTTCGCCCACAGCAAGAGTCTCCCCCTCTATCGGCGCAGATTCGACCTTCACCCCGGTGCTCTCCCCTTTGCACAGGGCGATCGCTTCCGATAGCGAATCCACACCCAGAAAAACGGTGTCGGGAATCAGAGAAAGGGCCTCCAGCGACTCTTTCGGCACTATGGCCCGCTCCAGCTCACCCCTGTTTTTCAAAGAGAGGAGTATCGGAAAAATGGACCTTGTATCTTTAACCTTCCCGTCAAGCCCAAGCTCACCGAAAACGTATATCCCCTCCATCGACACCTCTTCATCCTGCAGTGCTATGGCCAAAGCTATGGCCAGATCGAAGTGGCTTCCCGATTTGTTTATATCGCTCGGAGAGAGGTTGACGGTGATTCGCAGGGGAGGAAACGAAAATCCGTTTGTCAAAAGGGCCGACTTGACCCTCTCCTTCGACTCCTGTATGGAGCTTCCGGCCAAGCCGACTATACCGAAAGCCGGAAGACCTTTGGTAAACGTCGCCTCCACATCCACCGGTCTTGCTTCGAGCCCCTCCAACGTAGCTGCCAGAAGATTTTTCAAGCTACTTCTTTTCCTTCAGCTTCTTTTTCCACTCTTTTTCGAACTTTTTTCGCTTCAAAAAAGAGAGCTTCTCTATAAACAGATGGCCGTCGAGGTGATCCATCTCGTGCTGGAAGGCAATGGCAAGCAGGCCGTCCGTCTCTATCTCTTTGCGCTGCGCATCGCGCGTATAGAACTCGACCCTTATCCACTCGGCGCGCTCTACATCGTCGTAGTATTCCGGAACGCTTAGACACCCTTCGGTGTATGTCGTGCTCCCTCTCTTTTCGAGTATGACCGGGTTTATAACCTCTATCAGGTTCTCTTTGTGCTGATTCCCCTCCTCGTCGGGAAGGTTTATAAGCAGTGCACGAAGAGGCACGCCTACCTGGATGGCCGCAAGCCCTATGCCGTTGCTGGCCATCATCGTCTCGTACATATCGTCGAGCAGCTTGTGAAGCGACTCGTCAAATTCGGTGACCGGACGGCTCTGCTGCTTCAGACGCCTGTCCGGATAGACAAGAATCGGCAACTTCATCTATATCTCTATATCCTGGGGGCAGACTCCGCAAGCCTCCCCTGTCTTTTTCGCGATATCCAGCCCTTCGAGAGCGCAGACGATCGTCTGCTCGGTAGAGCGGTCGAGATCCACCCTCGCTACCCCTATCTCTACATCGAGCATGATCTCCTGGTCGCCTACGAAGAAGTTGGTGTTACCCACCAGATCCTTGAGGCGCTCCGAAGCCATCTTCGCATTCTGCAAAGATGTATGGCGCATCAGTATCGCAAATATGCCGTCGTCGTAGTGGGCTATCAGATCGCTTCGCCTGGAGGTTTTAAGAAGAAGTCTCGCGATCGTCCTCAAAACGAGGTGTCGCACCTTTGTACTGCCGACCTGTGAAAGAACCTCATCGTTGGCGCGAACCATCATTACGGTACTCTCGTGCCTGAACTCTTTTATGAGCTTCTCTTCCTGTTTCAGCTTTTTGAGCAGATAGTTCTTTTTGTAGACACCATATTTTTCGTCATGTATCGCGTGGTCCTGAACCTCGTGCACAAGCTCGCTTGTCGCTTCGTAAGTCTCTTTTAGTTCGGTAGCCTCTTTTTTCAAAATCCTGCCCATCGTCAGGATATCTTTTTTGGTAGATTCGAGCAGTGTATCGAGCGCACCTTTGTCGGCGATAGCCTCCACCTCGAATCGGCGCTTCTCTATAAGAGCCTCGAGATGCCTGAGGTTTTTATAGAGAAGATTTATATGCTGCAGGAACTTTTTGACATTCGAAAAGGCATCCTTCAGGTACTGCTCCAAAACCCCCTGGTGCTCCTCGTCACCGGCATCTTCGAGTTCGAGTAGATGGAGAATCCGTTTTCTGAAAGCCGGCGGCTTGTTGTCGAGCAGTTTGTCGAAATATGCATCGAAGTTCGACGGAGTCGGCGGTATGCTCTGGCGCACCATCTCCTCCATGACTTCGCGTGCATAGTTCTCCAACTCGCTTGTCGGCTCATTCAGCTTTTTTGCCCGAAAGTGCTCTCTCTCCATGCTCATTGCTACGCCCTATTTGAAGCTGCGTTCCAGCACCCGGTCGATCAACCCGTACTCTTTCGCCTCTTCGGCACTCAGGAAAAAATCGCGCTCAGTATCTTTTTCGATTGTTCGGATGGTCTTGCCGGTCCTTTCGGACATTATCTTGTTTAGATACTTCTTGAGGCGCAAAATCTCTTTCGCCTGAATCTCTATATCGGTCGCCTGCCCCTGGGCCCCGCCCAGCGGCTGGTGTATCATTATGCGTGAACTGGGAAGCGCATAGCGCTTCCCTTCGGTCCCGCAGCATAGAAGAAAGGCCCCCATCGATGCGGCCTGGCCTATACAAATAGTCACGATATCGGGCTTTATGTAGTTCATCGTATCGTATATACTAAAACCGCTGGTGATAACACCGCCCGGCGAGTTGATATAGAGATAGATATCTTTATCCGGGTCTTCCGCCTCCAAAAAGAGCAGCTGCGCCACGATAGAGGATGCGACCGCATCGTCTATAGGCCCGCTCAGCATGATGATACGGTCTTTCAGAAGCCTCGAATATATGTCGTACGAACGCTCGCCGCGTCCGCTCTTTTCGATTACAAACGGTATGTAGCTCATACTTCTTCTTTTTCTTTGGTCTCTTCTTTGCTTTTTTCGTTCTTGTCGTTGAGCAGCTTCGTCAAAAGCCTGTCTTCGATCATCG
>JALSXE010000460.1:0-7056 GCA_027072755.1 Campylobacterales bacterium
CTCTGCGACCCTTCTGTTAGCCTCTTCGAGAGCCTCTCCCATGAGCATCTCCGTAAAAACGGAGCCGAGTATCACGATGTCTTCGGAGCCGTGGGCAACATATGAGATATTCTCTATCGTGTCGCCGTCCATTTTCAGATATATTGTCGCATAGTTTTGGGTTGCGTTGTCCAGACCCGTTCCTACGCCGTCGGCATCATCTATGGAGCCGTAGTTTTTCGGATTGGCAAAGTGTTTGAGCGCTTCTTTGCTGATATCTGAGGTTTGAGTCTCCATAAAGAGATCCTTTTTGAGTTATAAAGGCTGTTATGATAACACCGTGTCACTTTAACTCTATTGAAGAGCGGCAGCTTCCGACTTTTTGGCAAACCTGCTAAAATTTACAAATGAAAAGAATTGCTATCATCCTTCTACTACCTCTGATTCTTTTCGGCCTTGAGTTTCGTGTGGCGAGCTACAATGTCGAAAACCTTTTCGATCTGAAAAAGAGCGGTACGGAGTACACCGAATATATCCCTTTTACCGGCTACGGATGGAACGAAAAAACATACGGAACAAAGCTTAAAAACATCGCGAGAGTCATTTGCGATCTGAAACCGGACATAATAGCTCTGCAGGAGATCGAGAGCGATGATGCTCTTCACTCTCTTCAACTTGCCGTTATCGAGTGCGGACTGAATCTGCCTTTCCGCGCGGTTGCCGACAGGAAGCCCACCGCCGTAAAAACCGCCCTGCTCTCCAAATTTCCAATAATTTACAAACGCGAGATAGATCCGGACGGAACGACAGGAAGCAGGAACATTCTCGAAGCCGCCGTCGCCATAGAAGGCAAAAAGCTCACACTCTTCGTCAACCACTGGAAGTCGCGCAGCGGCCCGGAGAGCAGAAGGGTAGTCAGTGCCAAAGCGTTGATGAAGAGGCTGAAAGAGCTCAATGGCGACTACATAGTCCTCGGCGACTTCAACAGCAACTGGAACGAGCCGAAAGAGATTTTAAGATCAAAAAGGCTAAACGATACCGGCGGAGTTACCGGAATCGGCCATATACTCAAAACGTGGAGGGGTAAAAGGGGTGTAGACAAATATAGCGTTGCACCTCCCTATCATACCGACTTGTGGCTGGAGCTTCCGCCGCAGCGCCGATGGTCGCACAACTTCTACGGCCGCAAAGGTTCACTAGATCACATAATCCTGCCCGCCTCCATGTTCGATGAGAGGGGCATAAACTACGTTGACCGATCTTTTAGCTGTTTCACTCCCCGATACCTTTTTAAAAAGAGCGGTGCCGTATATAGGTGGCAGCTTGCGAAAAAGGGTCACGGCAAACACCTTGGAGCCGGCTATTCGGACCATCTTCCGATCTATGCGGAGTTTACCACGGAGCCTTTTCATTTCGTAAAAAAAGAGAATCGGAAAGAGAGTTTCAACAGGCCAAGCGGAGATACAGAAACCGTAAAGGTATCGGTGGACGATCTGTACAAAATGGCACCAGGCCCGTGCAGTGCGGTGATACCTGAGGTTGTAGTGATCTACAAAAAGGGGCCATTCGCCATAATAAAAGAGCCCGGCGGCAGAGCGATTCTGGTCTACAAAGATACTGCCTCCCTCTCGACGGGAAGGAAATATAAAGTGCTGATAGAGAGAATATACCGCTATCGCGGGCTTCAGGAGGTTACCAAGATATCGGTGATGAAAGATATGGGTAGAGCCGAAACCGGGCCGCTGCTGCTTAGCGACCCGGAAAACATAGATATGAAGAGGCATGTCAACGAAGTGATCGGTAAAATAGAGGGGGTCTATAGGCGCGGATATCTCTATTACGGCAAGAACAGGAAGATCAAACTCTACTACAAAGATCGCTCGAAGCGTCCAAAAAGCGGTGAGAAGATAGCGTTGCGCAATGTTCGTATAGGCCTCTACAAAAACAGGCCGGAGATCGTTGTAGAGTATTGAATAACTCACCTTGCCAGGAAGATTTGAAGCTACCGGTAGCTCCTGCATCTTCCTGTATTGAGCTTGAATACACTTATACCACTCAGAGACGTTATAGGTGCGTAAGGTCAGTTAAATGACTATTTATCATTATTGAAATACAATAGCGGGTATTTCGTCGTAAAAGGATGCCGATGGGCAGCATTGAGTTGAGTACCGTTTTTCTTGTCGCACTGCTTGGATCGTTCGGCCACTGTATCGGGATGTGCGGAGGATTCGTGCTCGCCTATACGGCCGCGAAAGTCGATACACAGTGGTCCAAAAAGAGACAGACAGCCGCACATCTTCTTTACAATACCGGCAGAGTAACGAGCTATATGGTCGTAGGGGCGGTTTTCGGTTACCTTGGGCAAAAAGTCGGTTTCGACATGACCGCGAAGGGTATACTCTTTATCGTAGTCGGCCTGCTTATGCTACTTATCGGACTATCTTTGATTGGTAAGATAAAGTTTTTAAACTCCATAGAGTCGTCGATAGCGAGAAGCTCCTTTTTCGGCAGACTGATCAAAAGAGCGCTCCATTCGAAAAGTCTGACGAGTTTCTACTTTATGGGGATGCTCAACGGCTTCATACCATGCGGGCTGGTCTACTTCTTCGCTACCGCCGCCATTGTAGCGGGCTCGGCTCTGAAAGGGGCGATAGTGATGGGAGTCTTCGGTATTGCTACGATTCCGGCCATGCTCGGAGTCGGGATCTTCTCTTCGTTTGTCAAAGGCTCCTCATACAGAATGCTGGTGATAAAAATCGCCGCCGTGATAGTGATGCTGTTCGGTCTGTTTACAGTCTATAAAGGGTACGTTATGATCACAAACCCGCAGATAATGATGCAGAAGATGCACGAGCTGCAAAAGAAGATGCCGATTTTGCCGAACGACGAGGGGTCGGCCATGCACGATCACGGATCGATGTAGAGCGTATAGAGTGTCGCGATCCAGATGAGTATGGTGAATATTACCGAAAAGAGCACCATCGCGCTTCCGGCATCTTTCGCATATTTCGCGAGCTTGTGGTGTTCGAGCGTCGCAAGGTCCACTACCCTCTCTATGGCGCTGTTCGCAAGTTCCGAGATGAGTACCGGAAAAAAAGAGAGTGCCAAAACGGCTTTCGCTATAAACGGCATCGGTATGAATATCAGAGCTATCCATACGACGACGCTTATCGCCATCTCTATCTTAAAAGCGGTTTCGTTTCTTAAAACTTCGAAAAAGCCGTCGATGGCGTAGTTGGCGTTTTTCCAGAGACTGTAACCGGGACGGTTTCTCATGACTCCCTCTTTATCAGAGCTTTGTAAAAGGCTATTTTTCTCTCGAGCCGTTTCGACAGGTGCGGACTCGCCTCTCCGAGCATGCCTTTTATCAGTTCCGCATTTTTCGATATCGTAGCTATCTTCTCTCTCGACCACTCCGCAGGAGGAGGGAGCATGCTGCTTATACGGTCTGCGAGTTTCGCCATCGCCACCTCTTTGGGCTGCTCCAGTATTCTCATCAGAGAGTCTCGTAGCTGCTCCTCCTTGGGAAGCTCCATATTTTTCGTCATGGCCGCCACACCGTCTGCAACCTTTTTGCCGAAATCCTTCTTTATCGAGTAGATTGTGACGTCGCTCTTCTCTACAACGTCGTGGAGGATCGCACAGACAGCGGCAAGATCGTAGTCGGCCTCTTCTCCCGCACCCATAGCCCCCATCAGCTCGTATGAAGCCGCGACCGGATGGGTTATGTACGGATCGCCGAATTTGGTTATCTGGCCGTAGTGCGCCCATGCGCTCAGCCGCAGGGCTTTGTGAAATAGATCTGTATCTGGTATCATTCGTAGACTTTGAAAAGGTTTTTGGAAGTTTACCAAAAAAAGGAAAAATTTGTTGGAAAAGCTGATAGAGTGTGTGCTGGAGGCCGGAAATCTTTTCCGCGAAGGTTACGATTCGGTAAAAGAGGTGCACCATAAAGGGGTAGTAGATCTCGTAACACAGTACGATGTGGAGGTCGAAAATCTTCTGAAAGAGAGTATATCCAAACTCCTTCCGGAATATACCCTGATAGGCGAAGAGAGTGCCGACGAACATATGCGTGCAGAAAAGGCGGTATATATCGATCCTATCGACGGAACGACCAATTTCGTGCACAAAATCCCGTTTTGCGCGATAAGTGTGGGTGTCTGGGAGGGAGGACGGCCGGTTGCCGGAGTTGTTTACAACCCCATATTGAATGAGCTCTTCTATGCAAAAAGATCGGGGGGTGCCCGGCTTAACGGAAAAAAGATAGCAGTCTCTTCCACCGCCGATCTGCAGCAGTCTCTGCTTGCTACTGGTTTTCCTTACACAAAGGTGGAAAAAGGGCGCGACTTCAGGTGGGTTGTGCGGACGATGGAGAACCTTCTTCCCTATACACAGGATATTAGACGGCTCGGGTCTGCGGCGATAGACCTCTGCTACGTCGCAAACGGAACGTTCGACGCGTTTTACGAGTGTAATCTGAAGCCGTGGGATGTCGCCGCCGCCATACTGATTGTCGAAGAGGCGGGCGGACGTATAAGCGACTGTCAAGGCGGCACCTACCGTCTAGGCGATCCCGTTATAGTCGCTTCGAACGCTAAAAACCACGATGCTCTGATAGAAAAACTGGCCCCATACAAGGAGTAGCGATGAGAAGATTGAATGAGGAACATGTAGCGCTTCTGATGCAGATCGTATCGGACCACTATCCAAACCAGCAGATTCTGCATATAACCGACTGCAAAACCGATCTGCACGACTATCTGTTCAAGATGACAAAAGAGAGAGGTTTCGAGTACGACCTTCGACACACGGTCGATACCCCGCCTTCGGTAAAGGGCGCAGATGAGCATCCGGCATTCAGAGTGGAGCCGCTCGATCTGAAAAGGAGGGCCTACAACAAACACGCCAGACTCTACGAGTACGTTTTCGTAACGCTGGATGAAGGGAGTATCGCAGATGGTCTGGAAGAGATGCTGAAAAAGATATTCCGTCTCATGAAAAATTCCGGTGTACTCATTTTTCTTCTTGAAAAGAGAGGGTTGCTGGAGGATAAAATCGATAAAGTTTTGGAAGAAGGATATTTCGTAGCCGTCAACCATATAGATATTTTTGACGATTTTGATGTCGTAAATGCGAGAAAGATGCACGGCTGGGGTGCATATTCGGTGGGGTTTTGACTATGCAAAAGAGAGACTATTCGCTCGAAGAGGCGATAGAGTTTTACGAAGAGAATCGTTTCGAAGAGGCCAGAGAGGCCCTTTGGCGGCACAGGAGAGATCCCGAGGCGCAGTACTATATAGGTATGCTATATTATGAGGGGTATGGTGTCGAGAAGAGTGTCGAAGAGGCGAAAAAGTGGTTTAAAAAGGCCTCCCGTAGGGGGAGTCTCGATGCCGAATATATGCTGCTCTGCTGCGAAGGGAATACTTCGAGCTGCTGCAAAGGCTAAGGAAGTGTAACGGTGATGTTCCTATCGATCTTTTTTTTGCCGGCTGCGGCCGAAAGATTGAGACAGGCGCGCATTTCACTCTTCCAGCGCAGAAACTTCACTCTGGGATATCGCAGATCTTCGGTATCGAAACCCATCTCTTCGGCAACCCTCTCCCATAGGTTCGATGTGTCTGGCCACTCTTTGTACCGGTAACGTCCGTCGCTCCCCTTTTCGTAAAAACGTACCACGGTCAGATTTGAAAGCAGCATCGTTTCGACGGCTATGCGGGAACCCTTCGGTGAAGGGATGACTCTGTAGTCGAGTGCGTCGTCTGCGAGTCTGTAGCGCCCCTTACCGTCGTCGATGTAGAGCTCTCCATCTCTAACTTCCGATACGAAAGAGATAGGCGCTTCCGCCGCTGCGGTGCCGTTTGTGATGTCGCCATCCATACCGCACCCGTGGAGCAGGATGAATAGCGGTAGAATCAGCAGAAGCCTATTCACTGTTTCTCGGATCATTGTGCAGATAGAAGCCGAAAGCTCTTTTTACGGCGTCGGATGTCTTTTTACCCGGCCATCCGTCCACCCTGAGCGCGATACCTTCGAGTCCGTTTAGAAACTCCTGAAGCTTCTCGCTCCCCTCTACACGGCCGCTGCTGTAGAAAAAGAGCGGTGTTTCGGCGGGCTCTGCGAAAGATATCTCTCCCATCTCTTCGAGTCGCCTTATGATCACCGCCGCTCCGCACTGCCTCGATTTCGCGGTATCGGACCATCTGCCGTCGGCGGTATATTTCCCGCTTGTGTAGTGGTTTGAAAAAGACCAGAGATATGGAGTCAGAACATAGGGATGGTAGAGTCGGTAGCCCCAGCCGTTGTAGCCCTCAAGTTCGTAAAGTGTTCTCTCGAGCGTCCAGGAGCTAACACGATCTATACGCCTCATCTTTAGAGCGTCCAGGGCACTCTCTTCCCAGGTAAACGGCGGCTCTCCTTTTCGCGGCCTTCCCGCCGGAACGTGAACGGTTCTGTCGCTCAGAGGGTCTCCGTTGTGAAGGTGGCAGGTAAAATCCTGCCCGCTCTCCATGTTGTGTATTGCGGCAATGAAGTACCATGGAGCACCGGACTCGGCGGAGACGGCCTCGTAGCGGCCCATGTTTGCAAGCAGACTCTCTACCGTCGAGTCCACCTCCTCGAACCTCTGCGGGTCGGTTTTGCAGCTGCGGTAGAGGCGAAGATACTCCTCTGCCAGTTGGCTGGTGAAATTTACTTTGGGCATGGCCGCCGCTCCTTCAGGCTCGAATATTAACTCTATATTACAACTATCGGTGTTAATATAAAGTTAATCTAACTTAAACAGCGGTTGCCGTAGAGGAGACTCTGCTTTTTATCGCAGAAACTCCGCCCATAGCAGCCTGTGGTCCGCGATGTAGTAGCGGATGTATTGAAAGAAGCGCTTCTTGTCGCGTTTTGACGATTTGGCCCAGAGATCCTTGAAGATTGCGTTGTCGAAATCGAATACACCCATTCTGCCGGAGAAGTCCTCGTCGGTGCGACTCGGGAAAAAGGCTATCTGGTCGTAATCGCTGTCGCCTGCCAGATTGGTACCCACCAGGTTGGTCGTATGTTTCGGAAGAGTGAGGCCGTAAC
>JALSXE010000461.1:0-1759 GCA_027072755.1 Campylobacterales bacterium
CTTGTGAGCGGACTGACTGCGGTGGGTTACAACGTCATACAGATAGGGCCTATGCCTACGCCGGCGATCGCATTTTTGACCGAAAACATGCGCTGTGACGCCGGAATAATGATAAGCGCCAGCCACAACCCTTTCGAAGACAACGGAATCAAGTTTTTCGACGCCCGCGGAAACAAACTCGGCGAAAAGGACGAAGCCGCGATAGAGAAGATCTACTTCAACACCGAGCTTCTCATATCGGAGCAGAAGACCGGCAAGGATATAGGCTCGTCGAAGCGTATAGACGATGTGATCGGGCGGTATATCGTGCAGCTTAAGAACTCCTTCCCTACGGATCTTACTCTAAACGATGTGCGGGTCGTGCTCGATACCGCCAACGGAGCGGCATATAAAGTGGCGCCCACGGTCTTCGAAGAGCTCGGTGCCGATGTGATAGTCATAAACAACCGTCCCAACGGATACAACATAAACGACAACTGCGGAGCGATACACCCCGAGACGCTGAGTGAAAAAGTGAGGGAGTACCGCGCCGATATAGGATTCGCTTTCGACGGCGATGCCGACAGGCTCGTAGTGGTCGACGAAAAGGGTGAGCTTGTCGACGGCGACAAGCTTATCGGGGCTTTGGCGATGCACCTGAAGAGTGAAGGGAGACTGGCCAACGATTGCGTCGTGGCTACGGTCATGAGCAATCAGGGATTCGAAGATTTTCTCTCCGCCAACGGCGTAAGGCTGGTAAGGGCTAATGTGGGGGACAAGTATGTGCTCGAGGAGATGCAGAAGAACGGCTGCGTTCTCGGCGGAGAGCAGAGCTGGCACGTTATCTTCAGCGAATATGCGAAGACGGGTGACGGTCTGGTAACGGCCCTTCAGACCATGGCACTTGTGCTCAGAAGCGGCAAAAAGGCGAGCGAAGTTCTCAACCCGTTCGAGCTCTACCCGCAGCGGCTCCTCAATATGAACGTGGCTGAAAAAAAGCCTCTGGAGTCGATCGAGGGGCTCAAGGAGAGAGAGGAGCAGATAAGAGCCGACGGTCTGCGCCCGCTCATTCGTTACAGCGGTACAGAAAACAAACTTCGCATACTGCTCGAGGGCAAAAGTTCCAAAAAGATAGAGAAGTGGATGGCGGAGATGGAGAAGTTTTTCAAAAAAGCGCTAAATGCTTAAAGGGTGGGCCGCTTTTCTGCTCGCCGCCGCGGGTATTTATATAGTCGATCAGAGCTTAAAGCAGATATTTCTGGCCGGATGGCGCTGGGAGAGCGGCTGTATTTCACTGAGCCTGGTATTCAACAAAGGTGTGGCCTTTTCGATGTTTTCGTTTCTGGGCCCGTATTTGAAGTGGATACAGATAGGACTGCTCGCCGGAGTGATGGGTTATGTGATTCACGGAGACTACATCAGGACGCACTCTCTTCCCCTCGGGATCCTCTTCGGTGCCGCCGCCGGGAACATATATGACCGTTTCGTTCAGCCGGGCGTGGTCGACTATGTGCATTGGCATTGCGGATTCGATTTCGCGGTTTTCAACTTTGCCGACGTGATGATAGATTTTGCCGTAGGGTGGCTTCTGATCGAGCACCTCTTTTTTCGCAGGGATTTAAGGAAAAATCAATGAAGATTTTGTATAATTCCGGCACGAAATCTCCGCTCGAAACACCATTTTATGGAAAAAGAGCATTTTTTCTGCTAATATATCCGCAACGGATGGTCGCGTAGCTCAGTTGGTAGAGCACTACCTTGACATGGTAGTGGTCACAGG
>JALSXE010000462.1:0-1754 GCA_027072755.1 Campylobacterales bacterium
GCCGGGGTAGCGCTTTCGGTAGAAGTTTACATCGTCGACGGTAAATAGCTGATGGACGGAGCAGAAGCCGTTGTAGCAGATGATATCGGCTTCGTTGGGATCTTTTCCGTCTCCTATCACGCATGAGCGAAGCCCCATCATATTGGCGATATTCTGCCCCAGGCAGCGATCCGGCACGAAGAGAATCTTTTTACCGCTTCCAAGCCCCTTCTCTATGATTTTGTAGGCGTTGGAGCTTGTGCAGACCATACCGCCCATCTTCGCTACACTCGCTTTGACCTCGGCACTCGAATTTATGTAGGTAATAGGCAGCACGTCGGACTCTTTGATGCCGTGCTTTTGTAAAAACTCCACCGATTCGTCGTAACACTGCCGGTCTATCATCCTGGCCATGGCGCAGCAGGCGATCTTAGGCATCGCTACCCTCTTGTGGGGAGCGATGACCTTGACACTCTGGCCCATGAATCCCACGCCGCAAAAGAGTACCCATTCACGCTCGTCCGCCTTGCAGCGCCGGGCAAGCTCCAGGCTGTCGCCGGTGATGTCGGCAAGTTCGAACACTTCGTCACGCTGATAGTAGTGGGCTACTATCGTAACCGGCAGCCTCTCTCTCAGTTCGGCAATCTTCTCTTTGAGTTCCTGCTGTTGCAAATAGCTATCCTTAATGGTGTTGTAACCGATTTTATTCTATAATTGCGCAATTTTACCATAAAAGGTCACTATGGATTTTCTGACTAATCCCAACATCATATTTTATCTCGCGGCATTTTTGATCGGAGGAATACCGTTCGGTCTCATTCTGGCCAAGATTTTCGCCGGAGTCGATATCAAAGAGAGCGGCAGTCGGAGTATCGGAGCGACAAATGTCCTCAGGGTCGTCAAAGAGAAAAATCCTAAACTTGCCAAAAAGCTTGCCGTAGCCACAGTTATCCTCGATGCGCTCAAAGGTGTGGCGGTACTGCTTGCAGCCAAACTCTCCGGCATGCCGGATGCCACGCTCTGGGCCATCGCGGTGCTTGCCGTAGCCGGCCACTGCTTCAGTCCCTACCTGATGTTCGAAGGGGGCAAGGGTGTCGCCACGGGCGTCGGGGTCCTGGCCTTCATGATGCCTATGGTGGCGGCGATAGCGTTGGCCGCATGGTATATACTCGGGAAAACTCTGCGCATATCCTCGCTCGCATCGCTCGGAGCGCTGATCGTATTCATCGTAGCCAGCTACATAATTTACCCGGACGTACCGAATATTCATTCGCACGCCCCAATCTGGATCATAGCGATCATAGTGGTTTACAAACATATACCGAATATTGCTCGCCTTCTAACCGGCAAAGAGGCCAAGGTAGCGTGAAGATTTCGATCGGAACTCTCAGATTCGAAGCGATTCTGGGAGTTCTGGATTTCGAACGGACAACTCCCCAGACGATCGAAATCGACTGTGAAATAGTATATAGCTACAGGAACGGGGAGTATATCGACTACGCTAAAGCCGCAGAGGTCCTGGAAACTACCGTCAAAGATGGAGAGTTTCTCCTTATCGAGGATGCTCTCGAGGAACTTTTTCGTAAAATGAGAGAAAAGTTCTCTCAAATAGAGACGATCGAGATCGCGATCTCGAAACCCGACATTCTCCCGAATTGTCGCGTTTGCGTCTCAGATTTCCGCTCCTTTCTTTAAAAATTTTTGAAAAAGAGTTTAAATTTAGCTAAAAATATGCTATAATCCCGCTTAAATTTCACACCACAAGGACCTTATAC
>JALSXE010000463.1:0-1740 GCA_027072755.1 Campylobacterales bacterium
TCTTTAAGGTGCTCCGTAAGATATTTGATACGCTCGCTCAAAAGCGCCACCTGTACTTCCGGAGAGCCCGTATCGCCCTCGCCTCTTCCGAACTGTTTTATGATTTCAAGCTTTTTAGCCGAATCCAAAGCCATCTCTGACCTCCTGATTGGTTTGATTTTCCCGTGCCGCGGCATCGGAGTCTGCAATTATACATAAAATAGCAACCTTGTGCAATAGCGGTACGCCTCTTGAAACTTCGTGAAAAAAGCGAAAATTTACATAAAATAGAATAGAATGGGTTCAACAATTCGGAATGGGAGTCTATATGTTATTAACCAGGGCGAGCGAATATGCGCTCCTTTCACTTGCACTTATCGGGGAGAGCGGCGAACCTAAAGATGTCGACACCCTCTCAAAGCAGCTTGGAATATCTAAAAGTTTTCTCGCCAAAATCCTTCAAAGCCTGGCAAAGCACGGAATCCTCATCTCATACAAGGGAGCGAAGGGGGGATTCGCCCTCAAGAAGAAGTTTTCGGACATATCCATCATGGAGGTGATAAACGCCGCGGAAGGTAAGTCTCCGGCGGTGTTCGAATGCTCCCCTTCGCAAAGCAGCTGTCCGACCGACCGCGGCATGCAGTGTATCATATGGCCCTTTCTGAACCGTCTGCAGAACAAGATAGACGGCTTTTTGGAGAACCTGACGCTAAAAGACATACTCGAAAAGTAAGGCTCACTCTTTGGCTAAAGCGACACGCTCGAAACTTCTAAAGCGCGCAATCCCGTTTCTGGAAACCATCGCAAACGCCAAAGACCTGACAATCGTCGCGATGATCATCGCCATTATGGCGATAATCATCGTTCCTCTTCCGAGCGGAGTACTCGACTTTTTCCTGACCGTCTCTATAGCGATATCGGTCCTAATGATACTTATCTCCGTCTTCATAGAAAAACCTACCGACTTCACGACATTCCCCACGATGATCCTGCTTATAACCCTCTATCGACTCTCGCTCAACATCGCTACGACGAGAATGATATTGAGCAAAGGGCACGAGGGTCCCGAAGCGGTAAGCGACATCATCACCAGTTTCGGCGATTTCGTGGTGGGCGGAAATTATGTAATCGGCATCATCGTCTTCAGCATAATAGTAATCATAAACTTCATCGTGGTCACGAAGGGTGCGACCCGCGTCGCGGAGGTGGCGGCCAGGTTCACACTCGATGCGATGCCGGGAAAACAGATGGCGATAGACGCCGATCTGAATGCGGGCCTCATCGACGAGGCGGAAGCGAAAAAGAGGCGTGCCGAGATCCTGCAGGAGGCCAGTTTCTACGGTGCGATGGACGGTTCGAGCAAGTTCGTCAAGGGCGATGCGATAGCAGGCATAATCATTACCATCATCAACATCATAGGCGGATTCCTGATAGGGATGTTCCAGTACGACATGACCCTTTCTGACTCAGCGAGGGTCTTTACGCTTCTTACGATAGGAGACGGACTCGTCTCCCAGATCCCGGCGCTCATCGTCTCCACTGCGACCGGTATCATCATCACCCGTGCCAGCAAGGACGAAGAGAAGAATTTCGCCGAAGGGGCCGTAAACCAGCTCATAAAAGAGTACCGCACCCTCTTCATCGTCGGCTTCATCCTCTTTCTCTTCGCCCTTGTTCCGGGCCTGCCGACCCTGCCGCTGATGTTCGTGGGGCTCCTTTTCGCGGGTCTCGGGTTCCTGATCAGAAAACAGGGGATGAAAG
>JALSXE010000464.1:0-6975 GCA_027072755.1 Campylobacterales bacterium
AGGCGGATACTTCCCGGTAGCTCCCACAGACAGCATGGTAGATCTTCGCGCGGAGATGATGCAGGTACTCGAAGAGGTGGGTCTCGAAGTGGTTCTCGGACACCATGAAGTTGCACAGGCCCAAGGAGAGATCGGCGTCAGATTCGGTACACTGGTTGAGGCTGCGGACAATGTGCAGAAGTACAAGTATGTTGTCCGAATGGTCGCACACCTAAACGGTAAAACGGCTACATTCATGCCCAAGCCGCTCTTCGGCGACAACGGAAACGGTATGCACGTTCACCAGTCCATCTGGAAAGACGGCAAGAACCTCTTCTACAAAGAGGGTGAATACGGCAACCTCAGCGAAACCGCCCGCCACTATATGGGCGGCGTACTTAAGCATGCCCAGGCGGTAGCGGCGTTCACAAACGCCTCCACCAACTCCTACAAACGTCTCATCCCCGGCTTCGAAGCCCCATCGATTCTGACATACTCCAGCCAGAACAGATCGGCTTCGATCCGAATCCCGTTCGGTGCGGGCGAAAAGGCGACAAGAATCGAGACACGATTCCCAGACAGCTCTTCATGCCCGTACCTCGCGTTTACCGCGCTGCTTCTTGCCGGTATTGACGGCATCAAGAACAAGTACGAGCCGGTAGGGCCGATGGATATCGACCTCTTTGAACTCAGCCTCGACGAGATCAGGGAAAAAGGGATCCAGCAGATGCCCCACACTCTCAGGGAAGCGATCGAAGCGCTCATCAAAGACAGCGATTTCCTCAAGCCGGTCATGACGGACGAGTTTCTCGAGACATATAAAACTTACAAGTTCGAAACGCAGATCTGGCCCGACGAGTCGCGCCCGACCGCTTTCGAGTTCAAAACTACATACTCATGCTAACACCTCCGCACCTTCGGGTGCGGACGGCATTCGGCACGTCACCGTTTGACCGGCCGGCGACTCCCAGGCTGCAAAATCTCCGCCACGATCCGCATTGACACTCGTTTAAATTCGGTTGACGACCTGTTGACCGCCTCTTTGTAAAATAAACCGATACAAAAAAAGGGGCTTTCAATCATGGCTTTAAAACTATTTGCGCTTTTTTGCGCCGTTTTACTGACAATCGGCTCAGCTATGCAGAAACATGAAGAGAATAGAGCGAAGAAGATCTCCGCCGAAATCTCGATTTTCAAGAAATAAGAGTATAATATGTTAAAGATAGACTCCGCGCCCGCGCAGACCCGCCCAAAAGGGGGAAGCATGATCAATATACTTATGATAGAAGACGATATAGATATAAGCGCACTCTTGACAAAATATCTCGAGCAGTACGGCATGAGCGTACAGAGTGTAGAGACCCCGAAAGCCGCGCTCAACGCACTCGAGCTCGACCACTACGACCTGATAATACTTGACCTGACACTTCCCCAGATGGACGGGCTCGAGCTCTGCAAAACCATCAGAAAAGATTACGATACGCCTATAATCATTTCGAGTGCAAGAAGCGATCTGACCGACAAAATCATAGGCCTGGAGTACGGCGCGGACGACTATCTGCCCAAGCCCTACGAACCAAGAGAGCTGGTAGCCAGGGTACAGAGCATCCTGCGTCGGTACCGCCCTACACTTCAGCCGCAGGGAAGCGATTTCGATCTCGACGAAAGCAAGATGCAGATACGCCACAAAGGGAGGCTCCTCGATCTCACCACCGCAGAATATGAGATTTTGAGACTCTTTTTGCTAAATCCGGCAACCGTTCTGAGCAGAGACTACCTCGCCAACAATGCCGAATCGATCTCATGGGAGAGTTCGGAGCGTACGATAGATGTTATTATAAGCAGAATACGCGCCAAAATAGGGGACAACCCGAAACAGCCGCGTTATATAAAGTCGATCCGCGGGGCAGGATATAAATTTACACCGTGAACCGCCACTCCATATTTTTCAAACTCAACCTGATCTTTCTTTTCGCCCTCGGCGCCCTGATAGCACTTTTTGCGATGATGGTAAAAGAGATAGAGAGCCAGGAGATGCGGATGCTCGAAAAAAAGGCCGTCAAGTGCGAGGCCGACATCCGCAAGATCGTCGTACAGGGCGGTTCGTCGCTGCGAAAAAGGCTCGAAGAGCACGGATACGAGACGATCCTGCATCCGGAAGAGATAAACATCAACCTGCGCCCGCTCTTCCTGCCGCCGCCGCCCTCTTTCCCGCAGAGCCTCAAAGAGCGGATAGAGGACGGGCGTCTTAGGATCTATCGTGACGAGAGCAAGATATATTTCGAACTTGTCGGGCCCAAAAGTTCCAGGATGGTGGCAACACCGATAGAGACATACCGCCCCAAATGGATAGCCATCTTCTTCGGAGGGATGACCGGTATCATCTTTCTGCTCTACTGGACCCTGAGAAGAAGTCTGATACCGTTAAAGACACTGGCCGAACAGATCAGGCGCTTCGGCGAGGGGGAGATGAACGTATCGACCCGCTCAAACAAGCGCGACGAGATCGCCTTCGTGGCCAACCGGTTCGACGCAACGGTCAAAAAGATCAACGCCATGAAGGAGGCGCGTACACTCTTTATGAGAAACATCATGCACGAGCTGAAAACCCCTATAACCAAAGGGAAGCTCAGCGTAGCACTGCTGAAGGAGGAGCAGGAGGCGAAGATTCTGCAGCGCGCCTTCAACCGCATGGAGCACCTGATCCAGGAGATGGCCGAGATGGAGATGATCACTTCACGGTCGCTGGATCTTAAGAGCACCGAGTGCGACTTCCGCTCGCTGGCGAAAGATGCGGCCAACCTCCTCTTCATAGATGAAGAGAAGATCGCCATCTCATGCCACTCATGCTTCATAGAGGCGGACTACAACATGATGGTAATAGTCCTCAAAAACCTGATAGACAACGCGATAAAATACGGAACCGAAGAGAAGGTGCATCTTTGCTTCAGAAAGGGTGTGCTAGAGGTCATAAACAGGGGCGAGCCGATGTCGGAGAGCTTCGAAAAGATACTCGAGCCCTTCATGCGGGACGGAAACGGAGTCTCCAAAGAGAGCTTCGGATTGGGGCTCTATATAGTGCGCTCGATACTCGAAGCGCACGGTGCGACCCTCTCGTACCGCTACGAAAAGGGGTATCACATCTTTTCCATCAACGGTTTAAAGAGGGTCAGGAAACCTTCGCAAAAGGCGAAAGCCTACACAGAGCCCAAAACGGACCGCAGGTGTATCAGATAGCCTTGGCTATGAGCCTGTTGAGCCGCGCGTTGAAATCGGCGATATCATCCACCTCGAGGCCGGCCGCCATCTTGGCCTCATCCAGCACCACATGGGCTATTTCGCGCGTAGCGGTCTCGTCGCCCTTCTCCTGCAACTTTACGAATATCTCGTGCCGCGGGTTTATCTCGAGTATCGGTTTGGGCGGTGTTACCTCCTGACCCATCTGGCGCAGTATCTGCTGCATCGCAATATCGGGGTCGTTCTTGTCGAAAACAACAACTGCCGGAGACTCTTTGAGGCGGTTGGTGAGGCGGATATCTTTCACGCCATCTCCCAGCTCCGCCTTCATCGCAGCGACGACCGAGGCGAACTTCTCTTTGGTCTCTTCGGAGACTTCGCCCTCCTCTTCGACATTTGCGATATTTTCCAGCGGCGTACCGTCATACTCGCTTACGGTCGGCATCACTATGGCATCCACCTCATCGTCGAAGATAAGAACCTCGATACCCTCCTCTTTGTACTTCTCCAGAAGCGGAGAGTGGCGAAGCAGGTTCTCATCCTCTCCCATGATGTAGTAGATCTTATCCTGCCCCTCTTTCATCGCCTCCTTGTACTCTCTGAATGTTACGTAACCATCTTTCGCACTCGATTTGAAGATCATAAGATCTAGCAGCTTGTCTCTATTCTCGAAATCACTGTAGATACCCTCTTTGAGAGCCTTTCCCATCTCCTTGAAAAAGCCTTCATAGGCTTCTCGGTCATTTTCAAGCAGCTTTTTCAGCTCTCCGAGAATCTTTTTAACGCTCGCCTTTTTTATCTTGGCGAGGATGAGATTCTCCTGCAGTATCTCGCGGCTGACGTTCAGAGGCAGATCTTCGGCATCTATGATGCCCCTGACGAACCTCAGATATGTAGGCAGAAGCTCCCTCTCTTCATCGGTTATGAAGACTCTCTTTACATATAGCTTCACACCAGGCTGATAGTCGACTCTGAAGAGGTCTATGGGCGCTTTTTTCGGAATATAGAAGAGTGTATAGTACTCCAGCGTACCTTCGGCTCTAGTGTGTATCCACAGCAGCGGATCTTCACTGTCGTGGCTGATCTGCTTGTAGAACTCTTTGTAATCTTCATCTTTCAGTTCGCTCTTGGAGAGGCGCCAGAGGGCGGAGGCCCTGTTTATCTGCTCCTCTTCGCTCTTATCGTTGACCAGATATATCGGGAAAGGTATATGGTTGGAGTACTTCTCGACTATCCTCTTTATACGCCATTCGTCGGCAAACTCCTCCGCATCGTCGCGAAGGTATAGGGTGATCTGCGTACCGTAACCATCCTTTTGCGCCTCCTCTATCTCGTAGGAGCCGTCACCTTCGCTAATCCACTTCCAGGCCTTATCCTCAAGCGGCTTGCGGCTCAGAACCTCGACCTTTTTGGCAACCATGAAAGAGCTGTAGAAGCCCACGCCGAACTGCCCTATCAGATGGCTGTCTTTTTTGGCGTCTCCGGTAAGGCTCTCTATGAAGCTTTTGGTTCCGCTCTTCGCGATGGTTCCGAGGTTCTCCACCATATCTTCATCGTTCATACCTATTCCGGTATCTCTGACGGTCAGAAGCTTCTTCTCTTTGTCGAAAGAGATTACAATTTTGCTCGGTTGCTCCAGCTCTTTGTACTTCTCGTCGGTCAGTTTCAGATACTCCAGCTTGTCGAGCGCATCGCTGGCATTGGAGACAAGTTCACGAAGAAATATCTCCTTGTTCGAGTATAGCGAGTGCACCATCAGGTGCAGCAGCTGGTTCACTTCGGTCTGGAACTCATGTTTCGACATTGCAAAACTCCTGCTTTTTTATCGGAATTTTACAACGTTGATACTCTTATTGTCAAGTTTTATTATTTTAATACTATCTAATTTTCTACATCATGTACTCTGCCCGACGGACTGACGAACTGGTCGTTGAGTTTTTGAATAGAGCGTTTGCTGCGCCCAATCACCTCTTCAAGCCTATTCTGCGCCCGCTTTATCCACCCGCTCATCGCGGCTCTACACATGGGCCGGTACCACCTGGTATTGCGCAAAAAGGCCTGGGCCAGAGCCGGATCGCCCGCTTCCAGTTTCCTGAATATCCTGCGCCCGACAAAATTTCTGACCTTGAAGTGCAAAAAGAGAAGCAGCCCCAAAAGCGCCACTCCGGCCGCAGAGGCCATTACGGGTGAACCAGATATAGTGGCTACAAAGCCAAACTGCCACTCGAGCACTCCAATACCAGCAAAAAGAAGAAGAAAGAGCACCGCATCCGCGACAGTTACACGTACCATCCACTTTTTAAGCGCTTTTTGCAGCGAAGGGAGCTTTCTATCTTTTATCTCTTTGGCAAAATCCTCGAGCGCCTTGGTGATTCTGTAGGCCCTCTCTATTCCGACCTTATCCATTCTATCTACGATCTGTCCGAGATCCTCGTCTCTTTTCCGCTTCATGCGTTCGGCAAGAGATTCGTCTTCTATAGGTACCATCGCCTCTTCACTGTAGATGGCGAAGAAGTTGCCCGAAACGAGCCCCTGCTGGGAAAGTGCCCTCTGCCACGAACCTATGACATCTTCGAGGTTATCCTCTTTTGCAGTCGTATCTATCTGGTTCAGTATGTAGAGGATCTTGTTCGCATCCCTGTGCGATATCGCGGTTCCGACCAGATGCTCGAGAGTATCCCTCATAGCACCCGGTTCCGGGTGCCTTGCATCGAAAAAGATCAGTACCAGATCGGACATATCGATTATATGGCTCGTTATGCGCAGTATAGCATCGCGCTGACTGTCAGCATCGAAGCCCGGTGAATCTATGAGGATCTTTCCCTTTACCGCATCGGAGCGAACCGTTTTTAGCTGCAGGTAGAGGTTTACCCGGCTCCCCTCCCCCGCATCCACCTTCTCGACCTCTTCGCTTATGTTGTAGAAAGGAAATCGCGGATCGGCATCTAGAGCGAGCCCCGGCAGAGTGGTCACTTCGTCGTTTGTTCCGTAGCAGATGACGGTAAATTTGTCATCTACCGCCTGATTTCCGGTACTCTGCACCTTCTTTCCCAAGTACTGGTTTATGAAGGTAGATTTTCCCGACGAAAAGGTACCCAAAATCGAGATCAGGGGCCACCACGAAATGTGCGCCGTATATGTATCTTCAGGATCCAAAAAGCCGTGCGTATGCGCGATCTTGTCGAGGGTCTCGTACTCTTTGACAACATCGAGAAGAACCGGGTTCTCTTCCGAAAGGTGCTGCTTCAGTTTCTTGTATCGCTCCTGGGGCGTCATATGCTCCTCCGTCTACTATGTTAACGATATTATACTCTTTTTACAGCATAGCCGAGAGAGGCTCAACACACCATATCCGATAGTGTTATATTCACACAAGATCTCAAAAGGTGTAACCAAGTTAACTCCAAAAATGAAAATCCCAACAAAATTATGCTAAGATTGTTCAAAAAAGAACCCTCCAAGTTATTTTTGACTATACAATAGATCCGTGCAAGAGGAGCTTTCCGTCGACTCCAGCCTAAAACAGGGGTACTGAAAATGGAAGAACAAAAAAGGAATATCAAATTTACACGGTGCATCCTGAAAATCGCTTTTGCATTGATTACCGCTACTTCGATAGTGAAATGCCAAGATCGCCGTTATAAAATAAATATGTTATATTTTATCTTCATGAGCTTTATAAACTATTTTATGCTCGTTTTCATATTTTTTTATGTCATCGCTGTTGTTGTTCCCGAAACGGGATCCTTCTGGCTGGAC
>JALSXE010000465.1:0-1734 GCA_027072755.1 Campylobacterales bacterium
GAACGAAGATAACCTGCGTCGGTGCTATAAATATCGGAAATTCGCCGGCGAAGTGTTCGGTCAGGATCGCGATGAAGCGCTCGAAGCTACCCAGAATGGCACGGTGGATCATAACCGGACGCTTACGCTCGTTGTCTTCGTCCACATACTCCATCTCGAAGCGCTCGGGAAGATTGAAATCCACCTGTATCGTTCCGCACTGCCATTTGCGTTTGAGTGCATCGGTGATCTTTATATCTATCTTCGGGCCGTAGAAGGCTCCGCCCCCTTCGTCGATGCCGTATTCGAAACCGTTCTCGTCGAGCGCCTCTTTCAGTGCCGCGGTGGCGTTATCCCAAATCTCGTCGTCGCCTATCGCCTTTTCGGGCCTGGTCGAGATCTCCATCTCGTACTCGAAGCCGAAGATCTTCATGACTCTGTCGACGAACTCCAGAACATCGATGACCACCGGCTTTATCTGCTCCGGAGTACAGAATATATGGGCATCGTCCTGCGTGAACTCGCGCACCCTCAAAAGTCCGTGCAGCACGCCGCTCTGCTCGTGCCGGTGAACCACCCCGTACTCGAAATATTTGAGCGGTAGCTCCCTGTAGCTGTGGATATCCTTCTTGTAGATGAGAATATGGCCTATGCAGTTCATCGGCTTGAGCCCGTACTCCTGGGAGTCGATCTCGGTCAGGTACATATTTTCGCCGTAACATGCGTAGTGGCCGCTTATGCGCCACATATCGGCCTTGAGTATTTCCGGGCCCCTTACGGGCTCATAGCCGCGGCGGCGGTGGGCCTTCCAGAGAATCTGCTCTATCTTGCTCCTGAGGCGCGCACCTTTTGGCATCCAGAAAGGCAGTCCCGCACCCGCCTCCTCGTCGAACATGAAAAGGCCGAGCTCTGTCCCGATCTTGCGGTGATCGCGCTTTTTTGCCTCCTCTATCATATGAAGGTACTCTTTGAGCGTCTCTTTGTCGGCGAAGGCCGTGCCGTATATGCGGGTGAGCATCTCTTTGCTCTCGTCTCCGCCCAGATAGGCCCCGGCGACACGGGTGAGCTTGAAGTTGCGCAGGAATTTGGTGTTCGGCACGTGCGGGCCGCGGCAGAGATCTTCGAAATCGCCCTGGCGGTAGATGCAGAGCTTCTCGTCTTCGATGCGCTTCATCACCTCCTGCTTCAGATCGTCGTCCGCGAACTTCTCGGCGGCCTCCTCTTTGGGTATGCAGTAGCGCTCTATAGGCTCTTTTTTGGCGGCAAGCTTCTGCATCCTCTTCTCGATCTTTTTCAGATCGCTCTCGCTTATCTTCTCTTTTACGCGAAAGTCGTAGTAGAAGCCTTCGTCGACGACGGGACCTACGAAAAACTGTGCGTCGGGGTATAGCTGTTTGATGGCCTGCGCCATCAGGTGAGCCGTGGAGTGTCTTATCACTTCGAGGGCTTCGGGGGAGTTGTCGAAATATATCGGTTCGCAGTCGTCGCAGCCTCTTTCGGCGGCGGTCTGGGTGTCTACAATCTGCCCGTTCTCGGATCTGTAGGCAATGATCTCTTTTTCTTCCAAGCAATTCCTTCGTTTTGTTAAAAGTCGAAAAGCGAAAAGCGCTTTTTAAAGACAATAAAACCCGCTACTCAATAAGCCGGTTTTACGCTTTTCGGTTTTCGATTTTTCGTTTCGGGAAAAAAGAATGGTGGCCACGACAGGACTTGAACCTGTGACCACTACCATGTCAAGGTAGTGCTCTACCAACT
>JALSXE010000466.1:0-6957 GCA_027072755.1 Campylobacterales bacterium
CAAGCGCAAGAGCGTATATATGGCGCTTGAACGCCTCGTCTACAAGCGGTATCGGATTGAATCGCATGTTCCCCCCTCCGAGCGATACTACGGCATCTGCCCGTACCGGCAGTATGGTCTCTCTAAACGGCTCTTCGTAGCGGGCCAGGAGTCTGTCCGCTACCGGGTGGATGCTAAGCGCATAGAGCAGAAGGGCCGATCCGGCAAGAAGCCATCTGTATCTCTTCACAAAAACCGCACATATTCCAAGAATCAGAATGAAAATGCCCGGCGGTAGAAAGAGCGCCGTGAAAAGTTTGGATAGAGCGTATATCAAAAGAGGGTCACACCTTTTTCGCCGAGCTTCAGCTCTCCTATGACGTAGCCGTCGCTATTTTCGAGAACATAGGTCAGATTGTCGGGGCTAACTACAAGGACCATTCCGACACCCATGTTGAAGGTTCTGAACATCTCCTCTTTTGCTACATGTTTTCCGATCAGGTCGAAGATGGGGAGGCTCTCTATTTTGGATGTGTCGATCACGGCATGCAGATTTTCCGGCAATATCCGCGGCAGGTTCTCCACAAGGCCGCCGCCGGTGATATGGGCAAGTGCGTTGATCTTCTCTTTTAGCGCCTTGAATGTCTTTACATATATCCTCGTAGGTTCAAGGAGTGTCTCTATGAGCGGTCTGCCGTCGAATTCGTCGTCGAATTTCATTCCGACTTTTTCGAAGAGGAGCTTTCTTACGAGTGAAAAGCCGTTGGAGTGCACCCCGCTGCTCGGGAGCGCTACGAGAATGTCGCCCTCTTTGACGTGCTCAAGTCGGTTCATCTCCGACCTTTCGGCTATTCCAACCGAAAAACCCGCCAGATCGAAATCGTTTTCGCTATACATACCGGGCATTTCGGCGGTCTCGCCGCCTATAAGGGCGCATTCGCTCCTGCGGCACCCTTCGGCTATTCCCTCCACTACGGCTTTCGCCTCTTCGACTTTGAGTCTGCCGGTAGCGTAGTAGTCGAGAAAAAAGAGCGGTGTCGCGAAGTTGCATATGAGGTCGTTTACACACATCGCTACCAGGTCTATTCCGACGGTATCGAGCTTTCCGCTCTCTATGGCGAGTTTCAGTTTTGTTCCCACCCCGTCCGTAGCGGCCAGAATGACGGGCTCCGTGTATCCTGCGGGCAGTGCGTACGCTCCGGCGAAAGATCCGATGCCGCCGATCACGTTCTTGTCGAACGTCGATTTAACCGCCGGTTTGATTGCCTCGACGAAGGCGTTTCCGGCATCTATGTCGACCCCGGCGTCTTTATAGCTTACATTACTCATTCGAACTCTTTTCGCTGTTCCAGTCGCACGGCCCGAAAACTTTGGTGAAGAACCATAGCGATGGACAGAAGTTCGTAAAGGCCCATACGAGCATCATAAGAATTATAAACGCCTGCAGGGCGACTCCAATTTTCAAAGAGAGGGCGTCGCCGGCAGCGCCCTGGGCCATGAACATAAGCGCTATACCGAGCATTATGGCCGTCAATATACGTTGAACTCTTTCTGCACACATATCTCTCGCCTCCGCGTGAAAAATTTGTGAAATTATATCACATTAACTTTCCGATAACCGTCTCTGAATCGACTCTATCTTCTGCCTCATCCGTCCTGAGCGCCCTTTTCTGATGTCCATCTTTATATTGGTGTAGACTCGGTTGCAGTCGGGCTCCAGGACCGAATAGGCCAGATTTATAAGCCGGGTCGCCTCCTCGACGCTCTCGCACTCGAAAATTGTACCCATCGGTGTCAGCTGATAGTCGACTCCCCTCTCGTCGAAGGCCTTCATGATCCTGCTTACATAGGCGCTGACGCTCTCGCCTTTATCTGTCGGAAACATCGCGAACTCGACCAGTGTACTCATAATCGGCTCCTTACTCTTTTTGGAGTATTATAATAAAAAGGTTCATAGAGGATAGAGTAAATAGTGAAACGAAGCGGTAAAGTTCAGATGCTTTTTTGGTTGTTCTCCTTTTCGGTAATGCTTTTTGTCTGGATAGTATGGACGGCGGTGCAGACATTTGTGCTCGAAGGGCCCAGAATGGAGCTTCCGCAGGAGCGAATTGCGCTCATTTTCATACTATACGGGATTCTGATTCTTTTTGTACTTGCCGGGACGGTTATTTCGATATTTATAAACAACCGCCGCTATATGAACCGGTTCGGCGTCATGACGCTGCTCATATTCGTTTCCTTTCTTGCCGGCAAAAGCATTTTTGGTTAAAACCCCTTTAAAGCGATTTTGCTACAATCTTGCAAAATTTGATTTCGGAGCATTGCATGTGGTTTACACAGGAAGCCGGAGATATCGCAAAGAGCGAATACGGCGTAAAAGAGACAATTTTTGAGAAGGGTGCCGTTAAAATTTACGGCTCCGGCTATTTCGGTAAAATTCTTGCAAGGGGTGAAAATGCGCTCTACTGCGAACACGACAGCGCCATGCGCCACGAGATCATGGCGCACACGGCGATGTGCACGCACGAAGATCCGGCAAGAGTTCTGGTGATTGACGGCGGTGACGGAGCTTTGGCTCATGAACTCCTTAAACATAAAGGGGTCGCGATAGATGTCGTGGAGAGAGATGCCGATATGGTTGAGGCTGCATCGGCCATGGGGCTCTATGCCGGAGCCCTGGAGGATGACCGTGTCGCTCTGAGTCTAATGGACCCTGGCGAATTTCTGGCAGCGGCGGATGAAGGCCGATACGATATAGTGCTGATAAACCGTTTCGAGGACATAGATTTCGACGACAGCGGATTTTTCGCGAAAATAGCCGCCGTTTTGTCGGAAAAAGGCGTAGTCGTAAGCGACGCTTCAAGCCAGCTCTTCGATATGGCGGGTCATAAAGCGACGCTTTCGGCGCTCTGCAAAGAGTACAGGATAGTTATGCCGTTTTGCTATACGTCGATGGTCCGCCTCGGCGGGGAGAGGTGGCTCGCTATGGGGAGCAGGTTTTTCCACCCCACGGCCGACATAAACCTTCAGCGTGCCGATCTGACGGACGGGTTCGAATACTACAACAGCGACGTGCATATCGCCAGATTCGCGCTTCCGACATCCACGTTCGAGAATCTCAAAGAGTATGTCAGACGCTGACTATGGCATTTGAGCACGCGGTAGCGCTTACCGGAGGGATAGCCAGCGGGAAATCTACGGCATGCAACCTTCTGCGTCTTTACGGACTCAGAGTGATCGATGCCGATGCGATTGCAAGGGAGATTCTGCAGGCGGAGGCGGATCGTATTGCCGAAATCTTCGGCGACCGGTACGTGGTAGACGGGAAGGTCGACAGAAAGGCACTCGGTGCGCTTGTCTTCTCCGACAAAGATGCCAGAAGAGAGCTCGAAAGGCTGCTGCATCCCAAAATTCGGGAGGAGATAGTGCGTCGAAGCGAAGAGCAGGATAGGCTCGGAGGCCCCTATATAGTAGATATTCCCCTCTTTTTCGAGACGGGCGCCTATCCTATAGATAAGGTTATTGTCGTATATGCACCGAGAGAGATTCAGAAGCGCCGCCTCATGGAGCGTGAAGGGTTGAGCGAAGACGAAGTCGAAGCGAGACTCGATGCGCAGATGGATATCGAGGAGAAGAGGAGACGGGCTACATACATCATAGACAACAGCGGCAACCTTAAAGATCTTCAGCGCGAGTGTGAGCGTATCTTCAAAGAGATTACCGAAAAGAGGTAATCGAACTAATAATTCCGCTTAATATAAGCACGCTTTAAGCTGTGCTATAATTGCACCGTTTTTTGCCATAAAAGCCTATGGACAAAGTTTGTAAATACCATTTAAACAGGGTCAATTATGACGGTAGCCAAATATTCAGCCAGCGGAAACGATTTCGTTATCTTTCACACATTTGTCAAAAAGGATCGCTCCGCACTGGCGAAAGCGCTCTGTCACAGGCAGGAGGGTGTGGGTGCGGACGGTCTGATAGTACTGCTGCCGCATGAGAAATACGACTTTCAGTGGCAGTTTTACAATGCCGACGGCAGTGTTGCGGCGATGTGCGGCAACGGAAGCAGGGCGGCGGCTCACTATGCCTGCAGAGAGGGGCTTGCGGAGCCAAAAATGCGGTTTCTTACGGGAGCGGGCGCCATCGAGGCCTATGTTGACGGAAACGTTGTCACGAGTGAGCTTACCCCGCCGATTCTCATAGAGCGTGATATAGAGGCGGGTGAAAAAGTGTGGTGGCTTGTAGATACCGGTGTTCCTCACCTTGTAGCCATAGTTGACACTGTTGACAGCTTCGACCTGGAAGAGGCGAAGGAGCTTCGTGACAGGTTTGACGCCAATGTCAACATAGCGGCTTTCGACAACGGCCTGCTCAGGGTGCGCACATACGAAAGAGGCGTAGAGGATGAGACTCTTGCCTGCGGAACGGGGATGGCTGCGGCATTCTACCGTGCCAACCTCGAAGGAGAGGCCGGAGATAGCATGGTCGTCGTTCCTACCGGCGGCGAGAGGCTGGAGCTTGCAAAGAAGGGTGAGACTCTTACGCTCAAAGGCGAAGTCCGCCATATATTCGATACTGTACTGGAGAGAAGATTTGATTAGATTTGTTACCGGAGTCGTGTTCATGTCGGCGGTTATGTTGGCCGATGCAGTAAACTCTTTTCCTGCCGATTACTACAAGATAAAAGATCCCGCAAAGCAGAAGGAGAGTTTCGTCAAGATTCTATACCCTCTGATTCTCAAAGAGGAGCGGAAGATTCGTGCGGAGAGGGCCTTTGTAAAGGCTTTTTTCTCCCATTTTACCGAAGACGGCATAGCCAATCCGGAAGCTACGGCGAGGCTTGCCAAAATCGCAAAGAAGTACCGTATAAAAAATCTCTATGACAAAGAAGAGTATCTGAAGCGGATAGATACGATTCCGGTATCGCTCGTGTTGGCACAGGCCGCCATTGAGAGCAGATGGGGGAAGAGCCGCTTTGCGCGAGAGGCCAACAACCTCTTCGGGATGTGGACATGGGGAAAGAGAGGAATCGTACCGAAAAACAGACCCGAAGGGGAGCGTTACAAGATCAGAATATTCTCCTCGCTGGAGGAGTCCGTAGCCTCATATATGCGTAATCTGAACCGCCACTGGGCATACGAGGAGTTCCGTGAAGCGAGAGCGGCCGCCAGACGGAAGGGTATCGCGTTTACAGGCTTCGTAGCCGCCGTCTATCTAAAGCGCTATTCGCAGATGGGAGAGAGGTATACCCGTATGGTGAAAAGTACGATCAAAAAGCATCAGTGGAATCTGTTCGATCTTCCTCGTAACGCACCCAAGCTCGACAGTGTGAGGGAGGTGGCGATGCTGTCTGCAATGAGGGCCGAACGGGTGATGAACTTTTGATGCGCCGCGGCGCCTACTCATCGCACCTTTACTGTAGTCCCGCCTCTTTTATCGCCTCGGCCTGAAAGTGGGCTATCAGCGGCTCTATGATCTCGTCCAGAAGACCGCCTTCCATTATCTCGTTGAGTCTGTAGAGCGTAAGACCGATTCTATGGTCGGTTATGCGGTTTTGGGGGTAGTTGTAGGTTCTGATTCGCTCGCTTCTGTCGCCTGAACCGACCTGAGCTTTTCTGTCGGCGCTCGATGCCGCAAGCTGCTCCTGCAGACGCTTTTCGTAGACCCTCGCTTTAAGAATCTTGAGTGCCTTCTCCCTGTTTTTGTGCTGAGACTTCTCATCCTGCATCGCAACCACTATACCCGTAGGGATATGGGTGATGCGCACGGCGGAATCGGTGGTGTTTACCGACTGCCCTCCGCATCCGCTGGAGCGGTATACGTCGATTTTGAGGTCACTTGGGTTGATCTGTACGTCGACATCCTCGACCTCGGGAAGTACCGCCACCGTTACGGCCGAAGTGTGTATGCGCCCCTGCGATTCGGTTGCCGGGACGCGCTGTACACGGTGAGTACCCGCTTCGTACTTCAGGCGGCTGTAGACACGGTCTCCTTTTATCAGCGCCACTATCTCCTTGTAGCCGCCGGCTTCGCTTTCGCTCGAGCTCTCGATGACGATCTTCCACCCTTTGTTTTCGGCGTACCTGACATAGGTTTTGAAGAGATCGCCGACAAATAGCGCGGCTTCGTCGCCGCCGGTTCCGGCGCGTATCTCGAGATAGATGTTTTTGTCGTCGTTCGGATCTTTGGGAAGGAGAAGAAGTTTTATCTCTTCGTTCATCCGCTCCAGCTTGGGCTCCAGCTCCTTTAGCTCTTCGGCCGCCAACTCTCCAAGTTCCGGGTCCGATAGCAGTGAGCGGTTCTCCTCTATCGCATCCACCGTAGCTATGTAGAGTCTGGCTTTTTCCACAAGGGGTTCGAGATCGGACTGCTCTTTGGATAGAGCGGTCATCTTCTTTATATCACCCGTAATCTCGGGAGAGCTTAAAAGTGCGTTGATTTCGTTGTATCTGTCGATGAAGGGCTGGAGTTTCTCTTTTAGCATAAGGGGGTTATCGCTCCGGTCCGGCGCGCTGTTACGCGGCGCCGAGCGAGTTGACTTTGGTCTGGAGGCGGCTCACTTTGCGTGCGGCCGTATTTTTCTTCAGGATACCTTTGCTGACATATTTGTGAAGCTCGCGGTTGGCGATCTTCATCGCGTTGGCCGCAGCCTCCCTGTCTCCGCTCTCGACGGCGGTAACGACCGCTTTGACGATGTTTTTGATTCGTGTTTTGTAGTAGCGGTTGCGTGCCGTTCGCTTTGCCGTCTGGCGAATGCGTTTTATCGCAGATTTATGATGTGCCATATGGTATAATCCTTGTCATTAGAAAATTCTGGGGAATCATAGCTTAAAATTTATTAAATTTAAATTAAATGTAAGGATTCCGCAAAGGGAGAACATGAAGCTTTTCGGTACCGACGGCGTAAGGGGATTGGCCGGCAGAGAACTCGACGCTTTTGTGGCGATGAAACTGGCTATGGCGGCGGGCGTATAC
>JALSXE010000467.1:0-1733 GCA_027072755.1 Campylobacterales bacterium
GCGCTACAATGTGCGCAGCTGGCGGGGATGCGCTCCAACTCCCAGGCGTTGCATTTGTACTGAAAGTCGGTGCTGATCATCGCACCCACCGGGCAGACGGCGATACACTCGCCGCAGTTGGTACACTCAAGCTCTTCGCTCCCTTTGGGCACGATCTTGGAGCCGTATCCGCCGTAGTGGATCTCGATGGCGTCGTCGCCGATCACTTCGTTACAGACGTGAACGCACTTTTCGCACAAAATACAGAGCGATTCGTCGTAACCGATGAACTCCCATTTGCGCAGATCGCGTTTGTGATCTTTGGCTGAGAAATCCTGCGAGTCGACACCGAACTCCAACGTCTTGTTCTGCAGATCACAGGCACCGCTTTTATCACAGACGCCGCACTCCAGCGGGTGGTTGACGTCGTAGAGCTTCATAATGTTCTGACGATGACCGAAGAGTTCGGCGGAGTTGGTGCGAACCTCCATACCGTCTTGAGCCGGCTCCTGACAGCTGAGGATAAAACCGTCGACTCCTTCGACCTCCACGACGCAGAGGCGGCACGAGGCGATCGGCTTCACTTTGCTCAGGTAGCACATCGTCGGGATATAGAGACCCGCTCGGCGTGCCGCCTGCAGAATCGTATCACCCTTTTTCGCTTCGACGCGTTGTCCGTCGATGGTCAATGTAATCATGCCACGTTCCTTATACCGCCGTCATCGCGATGTAGTAACACCGCATGCAGCGTTCCGCTTCCGCGATCGCCTCTTCCTGGGTAAATCCCAGATTGACTTCGCGGTTGTTGTCTTTACGCTCCTCGACCGAAAGCTTTTCGCTCACCTGGCGCGGCAGTCCCGGCAGCCAGCCGGTCACCTTCTCGTTCTTGTCGTAGACGCGAAGCTTGCGCAGGTGATCTTCCATGATCTCTTCATCGGTCAGGGTGATCTCACCGGTATGGACGTAGCGCGATATGACCGACGCGGCCCGTTTGGCCTGACCGACGGCGTTGACGATCGTCATGGGACCGTATTCACAGTCGCCCGCGGCAAAGAGCCCTTTGCGACTGGTCATATAGTCGCGACCGTTGGTTTTGAGGGTGTTCCAGCTGGTCAGCTCCAGTTCCCACTCTTCGGGTAGCAGACTTAAATCCGCCGACTGGGATACCGCCGGAATCAGGTAGTCGCACTCGATGATGAAATCGGCCCCTTCGATCTTCACTAATTGCGGACGTCCGCCGTTGGGATCGGGCACCAGCTCGAAACGGTTACATTTGAGGGCTTTGAGCCGACCGTTCTCATCTTCGATGATCTCTTCGACCGCCGAGTGGAAAATAAATTCGACCCCCTCTTCCACCGCTTCGTGGTACTCTTCGTAGGTGGTGTTGCGGATGATCGTCTTTTCGTCCCGACGATAGAGCATGATCACCTTTTCGGCATTGGCCCGTACCGAGCAGCGCACCACGTCCATGGATGTGAAGCCGCCACCGACGCAGACGACGGTTTTACCCGTCAAATCCACCGGTTCGCCGATGCCGTACTTGACATAGAGATTGATCGTATCTAAGAAATTGATCGCCCCCCAATAGCCTGGCATATCTTCTCGCTCGTTTTTGGCCCGTACCTTCTTGGAAAGACGGGTTCCGAAAGCCAGCAGCGTTGCGTCGTACTCTTTATCGAATCGACGAAGCATGTCGGCATCGACGCGGGTGTTGGTGATGAAGTTGGTGCCCACACTTTTGCACAGTTCGATAT
>JALSXE010000468.1:0-6956 GCA_027072755.1 Campylobacterales bacterium
GTGAAGCGGCATGCCACATAGACGGGCCTATGCGCATACTCGCCGGAGCCGGCAGCGGAAAGACCAAAACCATAACCTCGCGTCTTGCATATCTGCTCTCGCTCGGGATAGACCCCGCCAACACCCTGACGCTGACCTTTACGAACAAAGCGGCCACACAGATGCGCGAAAGGGCGCTCTCGATGATAGAGAACCCGGTCTACCCTCCGCTTCTTTGCACTTTCCACAAATTCGGTCTTCTCTTTCTGAAGTTCAACATAGAGAGGCTCGGGCGCAAAAACGACTTCATCGTCATCGATACGGACGACAAAAAGAGGATTATCAAGCAGATCAGTAAAGAGCTGCCCACACCGCTGATAGCGAGCGAAATCTCCAGATATAAAAACTCCCTCATAGATCCGAAACAGGCTCTCGAGCAGGCCGAGCACCCGAACTACAAAACAGTTTCGAGGGTCTACAAAACCTATCAGGAGTATCTCGAAGAGAACAATCTCGTAGATTTCGACGACCTGCTAATGCTCACCTACAGGATTCTCGACGAAAACGAGGATCTTAGAAAAAGCATGAGTGAACGGTACCGCTATATCATGGTCGACGAGTATCAGGATACGAACGAGCTTCAGCTGCAGCTTCTGAAAAAGCTCTGCCACTCCCACACCAACCTCTGTGTAGTGGGTGACGACGACCAGAGCATCTACGGCTGGAGAGGGGCCAATATCAGAAATATTCTGGAGTTCTCCAATATGTTCGAAGGGACCAAAGTGGTCAAGCTCGAGAACAACTACCGCTCCACCGAAGAGATCCTCTCCGCGGCCAACCTGCTTATCCGCCACAACCGCGGTCGCCTCGGAAAGACGCTTATAAGCACTAAAGGTAGGGGCAAGCCGATAACACTCTTTCAGAGCCATGACGAGAACGAAGAGTCCGACAAGGTGGCCAAAGCGGTCAAGCAGCTCATAGATAGCGGGGTACCCGCAGGGGAAATCGCGGTTCTATACCGAGTCAACGCACTCTCGCGCTCGCTCGAAGAGGGGCTCAACCGCGCCGGTATAGCCTACCAGCTCGTCGGAGGTGTGCGCTTCTATGAGCGTGCCGAAATCAAAGATGCCATCAGCTATCTGCGTATCATCGCCAACAGCCACGACGACTTCAGTTTCAAACGCGTCATAAACAGACCCAAACGAGGAATCGGCAAAGCGACGATGGACAAGATAGAGAAGGCCGCCTTCGAGAGGAGGCAGTCGCTCTACAGGTTCCTGGCCGAGACGCCAAAATCGGAGCTGTCGCAGCTTCTTAGCAAAAAGGCATACGCCTCCGTCAACCGTTTCATAAACGACCTCGAGATTCTACAAGAGACCCTCGAACGCTCGACAATGGAGTTTATCGAAACGCTGGAGCCCACGATCGGACTGAAAGAGTACTACTCCTCTATGCCGGACGGAATGGAACGAGTGCTGAACCTCGACGAATTCTACGGACTTTTTCGCGACATGGTAAAGAAAAACCCCGATATGAGCCTTGACGCGTTTTTGAACGAGATCTCGCTTCAGAGCGATCAGGACCAGATCAAAGGGGAGCAGATATCCATAATGAGTGTCCACGCCTCGAAGGGTCTGGAGTTCACACACCTCTTCGTGATAGGAATGGAAGAGGAGTTCTTTCCGCTTCTTGGAGACGGCTGTGACATAGAGGAGGAGCGCAGGCTCGGCTACGTCGCCATGACGAGGGCCAAAGAGACACTTACGCTCTCCACGGTACAGAGCCGTTTTCACAAAGGGCGCAGAAAACAGCTGGAAAAAAGCCGTTTCCTGACCGAAGCCGGACTACTGGAAGGTTCGCTGGTTATCGAAAAGTCCGTCGGATACAAAAAGGGGGACCTGGTAAAACACAAGCTCTTCGGCATCGGACGCGTTCTGGGCGTATCCCGGGCGGGGCGCGACTTCAAACTTCAGATAAATTTCGGCGGCGACAGAAGAGAGATACTCTCCTCTTTCGTAGAAAAGGTGTAACCGATCCATGTCTATACCTGTTTTGACGGAGGCAAAGTAGCGGTATGCCGTGCAAGAACCGCCTCTTTACGGCAAGAAAGCCGATGTTCATGGGCTCCAACTCCTTCTTGTCGCGTATAAAGAGGCGATACGGAGTCAAAAAAGCCGGTTTCTCCGGAACCCTCGACCCTTTCGCGTGCGGAGTGCTTATAATTGCGTTCGGGCAGTACACGAAGCTGTTCAGATTTCTGAAAAAGAGCCCGAAAACCTACAGGGCGGTTCTCTGGCTGGGTGCCGTGAGTGAAACTCTCGATATCGAATCGGTCAAAGAGATAGCGGACGTAACCCCTTTCGACGAGGAGAGGGTCGCCTCCGTACTCAAGTCGTTCGAGGGCGACTTCACCTACACTCCGCCCAGTTTCAGCGCCAAAAGGGTCGATGGCAGAAGGGCCTACGACCTGGCACGCGCCGGTGAGGAGGTGAAGCTTGCCGAGTGCAGGTCCAAAATACACGAGATCAGGCTGGTTCACTACAGGCACCCCTTCGTCACCTTCGAAGCCGACGTCTCCGAAGGGACCTACATCCGCTCTCTCGCGGCCGCCGTCGCAAAGAGGCTCGGATGCAACGGAGCGCTGAGCTATCTCGAGCGTATACGGGAGGGAGCGTTCTTCTACAAAGATGAGAGGCCGCTCAGTCCGCTTGACTACCTAAAGCCGCCGCCAAACCGCTACCTGGGCGATATGGACGATCTCATGCTGGGCAGAAAACTGGAGAAGTCGAAGTTCGAAAACCGAAATCCGGGTATCTACCACACCGTTTTTGACAAATATTTTGCTATTATAGAGATAGACGACGGCGACCGGGTTGCCTATCTGCTAAACAAGGTGGAACTATGCTCGTACTGACACGCAAGAAAGACGAAGCCATTCGTATCGGCGACGATATCGTCGTAAAGATAATCTCATGCGAGAAGCATGGTGTACGCATCGGAATCGAGGCTCCCGGAAACGTCACGATACTGAGAGAGGAGCTCTTTTTGGCCGTAAGCGAAGAGAACAAAAAGGCATCGAGAGAGGCTTCCGCACAGATTCTCGATACGCTCAAGGAGAAGCTCGTAAAATCATGAGACGCCCGGCACCGGCAAAGATCAATATTTTTCTGAAAATCACCGGTATCCGCGGCGGTTACCATGAACTGCGCTCCCGTTTCGTGCGGGTAGACTCGCTCTACGATACGCTCAGCTTCGAAAAAAAAGATAACCCCGGCGACGGATTCAAACTGGTGTGCGACACCCCGTTGCCCGAAAGAAACACCCTCAGCGAAGCTTTCCGGCTTCTTAAAGAAGAGGCTCCAAAAATAGAAACTTTCTTTAAAGAGCATGAGGTACATCTGGAAAAAAAGATTCCGGCAGGAGCGGGTCTGGGGGGCGGCAGCTCCGATGCCGCCGCTTTTTTGCATCTGTGCAACGAAGTCTGTTCACTAAACATCTCTACCGAAAAGCTTGCTCTAATCGGCCAAAAGATTGGAGCGGACGTTCCCTTTTTCGTCTACGGATACGAAAGCGCAAACGTGGAGGGGATCGGAGAGGTAATCGTGCCGTATGAAGAGCGGGTTCCGCGTCTGAGGCTCCATACTCCTCCCATACACTGCGATACGGCCGCTGTATACAGGAGCTTTCGAAACTCTTTTTCCGACAAAATAGATCCGAATGCGGCAAATGAGTGGCTGGAGATTCCGAGCGGTGAGCTTATGGAGTCGCTTGAACCCGAAGAGGCGAACGATCTCTATCCGGCTGCACTTTCGATATACCCTCAGCTCAAAAAATATGCAGGAAGCGGGATGTTTTTAAGCGGGAGCGGCAGTACGCTTTTTGAAAAGGTATGATACCGGAGCCTAATTGGAGTGAAGATACTCTCCGTCATCATTATAGCCGAATGGGTGCTTCGTTCTCTTTATTGGGGATTGGTATAATACCTCTTTCAATACGGCCGCAAAACGGTAAGGAAATCTATGTCGATCAAGATCGTAGCAAGAAACAGAAAAGCCTTTCACGAGTATGAGATTCTAGAAAAGCTCGAAGCGGGGATAGAGCTGCTCGGCAGCGAAGTTAAATCGATCCGTATGGGGCGCGTCAACCTTAAAGATAGCTACGTACGGATCGTAAAGGGTGAAGCGTGGGTTTTCGGCATGCATATAACGCTGCTTGAGAGCACGAACCCGCACTACAAACCGGACGAAAAACGGCCCAGAAAGCTGCTTCTTCACCGCAAGCAGATAGATAAATGGCTCGGCAGAGTGAAACAGGAGGGGCTCGCCATCGTTCCGTTGATGCTATACTTTAACGAGAGAAACCGTGCGAAACTTCAGATCGCCCTCGCCAGGGGCAAAACGAAGCACGACAAGAGGGAGGCGCTCAAAAAGAAGACGGCGGACCGCGAAGCGCGCGCGGCGATGAAGGGTTACTGAACGCTTTATCGAACAGTGCATATGCCGCTGAAGCAAGCTTTTACCGAATAGGCGATCGGCCGTCATGCTCGTCCGACGTAGCCTTGTTATCGTTTTATGACGGTTTGGTATCGACTGCGGCAGCAATCGGCGGGTCCAAACAGAACAATCTCTACATACACAATGCAGTAAGTTTATCAGGAGAGACCATGTTTTCGACAATTCAGAAACAGAAAAAGGCCGAAGAGCTTATAGAAGAGGCGCGCCGTATAGTCGAAGAGACCGATGAAAAGGGCGCTCTGGCCAAAGATCGGTTAGAAAAGAGCGTTGCGGAAGCCGACAACTTCCGCAACCGGCTCGCCAGAAAAACTCTCAAGAAGTTCCACGATCTCTTTTTCAAGATCGACGGGGCCGCACCCGTAGAGACGGCGGATATCTCCGAGCGACCCTTCGGCGACCAGCTTCAAGACCTTACAGAGCGCCTGGACGAAATCGAGCCTGTAGAGATAGCTGTCGCGAAGAGGGGAAAACTCAAAGCGGTGACCGCATCGGCGGCAGCCGCACTCATTACGATAGCGGTCGCCTTTGGAGTCGCACTGATAGCGACGGGAACATCGCTCGATCCGCAAACGCTCACAGATTCACAAACCATTCGAAAGATGCTTGTGTGGATCGGCGGGGGTGCATTCGGCTATCCGGGCGCATCGGCTATATGGGGGGCTGCTGGAGTGGCCGCGGCCGCGATCGCCGCCGCTTTGACAACCTGGTCGCTACTGATGGCCAAAAGCTCCGGCCGTAACCTTTCGGAAGCACAGAAGAGTTATGCCGACGCCGAAAACTACAGAGATCGCAAAGAGCACTACATCTCATCAATGCAGAAACTCGACGAAGAGATATCGGAGCTCAAAGAGATTATGGAAACGTTCGATATCTTCCTGGAGGAGTACAACGCCGTCATGAAGCGTATTCTCTATACCGAAGGGAGGGAGTTCGAAAAATATAGGGATGATTCCAAAAAGAGTGTGACAAGGGCCGCAGCATGTGCGGAGGCGCTTGTTCCTATATTGAACATTACGATAGTCACTCTGGAAGGGGAGCCGTCGAGGCAGCTTTCGGAGGCGCTCGAGAAGGGGAGGCGCTACCGAAAAGCACTGATAGACGAAGCTGATCTTCCGGCCCCGGATAGCGTAAATAAGCAGTTGCCGGAAAAGCTCTGCGAAGATAGCGACGGCAAAGAGCCCGACCTACAGATATAGAAGAAGGGGCCTACTCGACAACTTTAGCCTCTATTATCTTCACCGGCCTTACGGGCCTGTCGTACCTGTCGACGCCGGTTTCGGAGATCTTTATGACGGTATCCATCCCCTTTATCACATAGCCGAATATGGTATGGTGTCCGTTAAGCCAGGGAGTGGGCGCTACGGTAATGAAAAACTGGCTGCCATTGGTATTCCTTCCCGCGTTAGCCATTGCCAGAATCCCCGGTCTGTCGAAAACAACGTTAGGGGCAAACTCATCTTTAAACGGCTTTCCCCATATGGACTCGCCGCCCCTGCCGGTACCGGTCGGATCGCCACCCTGGATCATGAAATCTTCTATCACGCGGTGGAATATCGTCCCGTTATAGTAGCCGTTTTTTACATGTGTCAGGAAGTTTTCGCTTGCCAAAGGTGCAAGATCGGGTCTGATCTGTAGCGTGAAATCGCCCATGTTTGTATGCACGAGTACCTGCGGATGGCTCTGCTTCGCATCCTGTGCAAACAAAATTGCGGCAAAGAAGAGAAGCGATACAAGTATCTTTTTCATCGGTTACTCCAGTTGAAATCTATACCGGCACAACGGGTACGGTGCCGGTAACGTAGTTTACAAAACGGAAGCTTTCGGAAGAGTTATAGATATATAGATATGTCGGTAAAAAGGGGTTTATGGAACGCCGGGGGCTTACGACCCCCGCCGAAGAGAGGCTACTTCTTTCGAAGCTCTTTGATTCTTGCGGCTTTACCGCGAAGTCCGCGCAGATAGAAGAGTTTCGCTCTGCGTACACGGCCGCGCCTTACCACGTCTATCTTCTCGATGCTGTCGGAATAGAGCGGAAAGATACGCTCGACACCGACATTGTTGGCACCGATCTTTCTTACTATGAAAGTCTTTCCGGTTCCCTCACCGCGAATAGCGATGCAGACACCCTCGAAGTTCTGTATACGGGTCTTTTCGCCCTCTTTGATGTTGACGGCAACCCGAACCGTATCTCCGGCACGGAATTCCGGGATATTCTTGTTTTCAATCTGAGACTTCTCGAACGACTCAATATATCGATTTTTCATCACTTTCCCTTTGGGTAAATTTCAAATATCGCTCCGGGCGAAAATATTTTGTTTTGCTCAACGCCATCGTTTTTTTCAGGGCGTTAATTTTACTATGGTTTCCCTTTAAAAACTCTGAAGGAACGCTTAAATTATGGAAACTTTTAGGTCTGGTGAAAGCCGGCGCCTCCAGGAGGTGCGACTCGAAGCTCTCCGACTC
>JALSXE010000469.1:0-1723 GCA_027072755.1 Campylobacterales bacterium
AGTCTCCCACCTCAAAGAGCCGGGCTGTATAGAGGTGAAAGGCAAGGGTGCCTACATGGTGATCGGTACGGACTCAAATATACCTTCGTCGGTCGAAAAGCTTGCCGAAACCCTTCAAAAGGCGGGCATAAAGACAAAAGCGAGCGGCGAGATAACGACAGAGGTGTGGAAAAAGTTTCTGCTCATAAGCGCGATGGCCACACTTACAAGCTGCTACGATGAACCGATGGGTGCAGTGCTGAAGGAGCATGGAAAAGAGCTCGACCGTATACTTCGGGAGATCATGGCAGTAGGCGTTGCGGAGGGTGCGAAATTGAGTATAGACGACGTGGAGAGGGTCAAAGAGCAGATAGAAAAAGTCCCATACGACTCTCCCACCTCCATGTGGCTCGATTTTAGAGCCGGCAAGAAGAGCGAACTCGAAGAGCTTAGCGGTTATGTAGTCAAAAAGGGTGCCGAATACGATATAGCCGTGTCTCTGATGCAAAAGTGTTACGAGGAGCTAAGAAGCAGATGATAGCACCTCCGCATATTTTCGGCTCGGGTGCGGATCCGGTGCCCAATATAGTAGTAATAGCGGCCACTCTCGCCGTAACGGCACTGCTCTTTTCCAAACCGGTAGAGAAGAGCGGCTGGTGGGCCGCTACGGCGGTGCCTCTGGCTTCCATAATCGGAAGCGGTTTTCTCGTAGTTGCGCCGATACTTCAGATGAGTACGGGGCGTATGGCCGCCGCGGCGATGCTTCTTCTCGTAACTCTGGCATACATGATCGGCTCCGCGATACGCTTCAATATCCGGTATGTAGAGCCGAAGCTGGCGGCAAATACGCTCCACAGGGCTCCCTATGCGCTCGAAATTCTGTCTCAGTGGGCACTGGCGTTCGCATATGTTGTATCGGTTACATACTACCTTACGCTCTTTGGAGATTTTCTGTTAAGAGGCGCCGGCATGGTCGACCCTATGCTCTCAAAGAGCGTAACGTCGGCCGTTATCCTGTTCATAGCGTTCTACGGGCAGCATAGGGGGTTCAATTTTCTGGGGCGCTTCGAAGCCGTGAAACTCGGCATAATAGCGGGGCTGCTTGCGGGTCTGGTTTATGGAAACGCGGAAGCGATACTTCACGGCGCATGGGAGCTTCCCACTTTGGATATAGAGCCGGGCTGGCACGAGATGCAGATGGTGCTCGGAATGTTGATCGTGGTGCAGGGTTTTGAGACCTCCAGATATCTGGGAGAGAGGTTCCCTCCTCAGCTTAGAATCCGGACGATGAGGTATGCGCAGTGGATATCGGGCGGAATATATGTGGTATATATAGCTCTTATGCTCTACTACTTCAAGTATCCGCTTCCGACAGAAGGGCAGGATACCGCCATAATCACACTTTCGCGCCATATCGCCACTATTCTGCCGGTAATGCTGGTGGTGCTTGCCCTTATTGCACAGTTCGATGCCGCCGTAGCGGATGCGCAGGGCGGAAGCGGCCTTCTGAACGAGCTGAGCAAAAAGAGAATCTCCGCCGGTATGGGGTACATACTGATAGCCACCGGAGGCCTGCTTATAGTCTGGACCTCCAACGTCTTCGAAGTGATTGTCTACGCCTCCAAGTCGTTTGCGCTCTACTACACCCTCCAAAGCGGCGTGGCGGCTCTTACCGCACTCAAACATGAAGATATACCGCGCCGGTTCATGAAGTTTTTCGGTTTTTCGCTCGTCGCTTCGGCAG
>JALSXE010000470.1:0-6893 GCA_027072755.1 Campylobacterales bacterium
CAGTTTGTGCCGCCGGTGATATATCGGTTGTCGAACCGAAATATTTTTTATTTGATAATATACTATTTTAACGCAACGGAAGTTTAAAAGAGATTAACGGTGCCTGTTTCAAGAAGGTGCCGGGCGGCTTATGAGTTTAGGATCTTTCTTACCGCCGCCGAGCACATCGCGAGTCCGAAAGAGCCCGTGACACCGACGAAGCTCCCTTTTTGCGTACATTTGGGGCTTTCGGGGCTAAAGAGTGCGGTGTAATCTTTCTTGAAACCGCTCTTTTTGAGCTCGTATCTGATCTTTCTGGCAAAAGGGTCGCCGTGGGTTTTCCAGATCGATGCGATCTCTATTTTGGTCGGGTCCAGTTTTCTGGCTCCGCCGGTGGCGCTTATGAGCTTGGGCCACGCCTTGTGGGCGAGCGATATTTTCGCCTTTATATCGTCGATCGCATCCAGCACCGTATCGTATGGCTCAAAGTCGAAGTTTTCGATCCATTCGGCATCTATTTTTGCCTCTATCGGCGTTACCGTGGGGTAGAGCTCCGCGAGTCTGTGCACCTTTACCGCGCCGACTCTGTCGCTTCCTATCTGGCGGTTTCGGTTGGTTTCGTCGTATCTATCGAAGTCTACTATCGTTATATCTTCCACCCCGCTTCTAAAGAGGCAGTCGAGGCAGAAGCTCCCGACACCCCCGACTCCGAGAAGCAGAATCTTCGCACTTCTGAGCTTTTCGAAATCATCCCCCATCAGCATTCTGCATCGCTCGAATCTCACAGCCACCCCTTAAGCCGGTCTATATCTTCATGGCTCGTCAGGTCCAGCTGAATGGGGGTGATGGAGACGCAGTCGTTCTTTATCGCTTCGAAGTCGCAGAGCCGCTTTTCGTCGGGAATCCACTCCAGCGGGTGGAGCCCCAGCCAGTAGTACTCTTCACCCCTCGGGTTGCGATGCATATGGGCATCGTTGCCGTAGAGGCGGTAGCCGGCCTTCGTGATTTCGTACCCTCTGCAATCTTTTGGCTGAATAGGCGGTACGTTTACATTCAAAAAGCGGCGCTTGCCGAGAGGAAACCCCTCTTCTAGAATCTTTTTGCATATCGTGTATGCCGCCTCTTTGGCCAATTCGAAATCGAGCTCTTCGATCTTCTGGCATCGGCTTCTGCATACCTGGCTTATCGCTACACCGGGAATTCCCTGCAGCACCGCCTCCATCGCCGCGGCCGCGGTACCGCTGTAGGTGATATCCTCTCCCATGTTGGCCCCTTTGTTTATGCCGCTGACTACGAGGTCGGGCTGGCGCTCTTCATCGAAAAGTGCGTATTTGCTGAGATATACGCAGTCTGTAGGAGTTCCGTCGTCGAGTTTGAAGAAGTCGTCGTCGATCTCCACAAAACGCAGAGGGCGCGTGAGTGTCAGGCTGTGGCCGCATGCCGATTTTTCGAGGGTGGGAGCCACTACCGTCACATGGCCCAGGGGCCTTAAAGCTTCCACAAGGGCGTGCAGACCCTCGGACTCGAAGCCGTCGTCGTTCGTTACCAGTATTCTTTTCATTTCATCCTGTCCGGAAAAGTTTTGGTGTATTATAATACAATATGGTAAAACGGTGGTGGAGCTTTTTGAAGCACCGTTTTCGTAAATATATTTCGGTTATGAAGGATCATGCTTGAAAGATACTCCGGTAGCCCTTTTGGGAGGTATCTTGTACTATGTAGACGAAGATGGGGCGCTCTGTTCGCTGCGGGAGGGCCGAAAGGTGGTGGAGTGTGAAGATCTCAAGGAGCCTGCGGCCATCTGCGCCGGTGTAGGCGGATGCGGAAACTACCGTATCTTCATAGCCGATGCCGCAGATATGGGGTTGAAGGTGTTCGACCCTCTCAATCGCCGCCTCGATCTGCTGGCTACCCTTCCGGGTGTGCCCACCGCAATCGCGAAAGAGGAGTGCAGACTCGTCGTGGCCGTTGAGGCCGCCGTCGTCGAGTTCGATCTAAAAAGTCTCGAGATTACGGGGAGCTATCCTGTATGAAGCTGCTTGTAAGCGCCCTCGAGCCTTCGGCGAATCTGCATCTGACGTATCTGCTAAAAGAGCTCGAAGGTGTGGAGATTTGCGGAATTTTCGACCGAAAGCTCGGCGATCCCCTTTACGGGATGGACGAATTTTCGGTTATGGGTATCGTCGATGTGCTGATGAAATATCTAAAAGGAAGAGAGGCTGTCGCGGAGATGGCCTCGCTGGCCAGAGGGTGCGATAGAGTGCTGCTCATAGACGCCCCGGCATTCAATATTCCTCTGGCGAAAGAGATAAAGAGGAGATATCCCGAAAAAGAGATCGTCTACTATATTCTTCCCAAAGTCTGGGCCTGGAAGCGAAAGAGAGCCGCTTTGGTGGAGCGCTACTGCGACCGCCTGGCTTCGATATTCCCTTTCGAGTCGAAGTTTTACGAGAGGGCCGAATATGTAGGCAACCCGCTTCTGGATGAGATAGAGGTGCAGAGGAGGCCCTATGAAGGGTGCGAGACGGTAGCTTTTCTGCCGGGAAGCAGAAAGAGTGAAATCACGAGGCTCATGCCGGTTTTCAGGGAGACGGCGGCCGCACTGAAGGGTCGAAGAAGGCTGCTGGTTATCCCCTCTTTTATGGATGAAGATAAAATTTCCGAATGGTACGGCGATATAAGCGGCTTCGAAGTGCTGACAGATACGCACGAAGCGGTGGCTCAGAGCCACTTCGCCTTCGTATGCAGCGGAACGGCTACACTCGAGACGGCCCTCATAGGTACACCTTTCGTGCTCGTCTACAGGGCGCGCACACTGGACTATGCGATAGGGCGCTTTTTCGTGAAGCTGCCGCACGTCGGGCTGGCCAACATCATTATGGATTTCGAAGGCAAAGAGCCCCTGCACCCGGAAATCTTTCAAAACGATGTAAACAGTTCGAACCTCCTGTATCACTACGAGAGCATGGACAGGGCGGACTTCGGCAGAAGATCTCGACAGCTAAGAGAGATTTTAAAGCACGGCAGCGCCGCCGCGGTCGCAAAAATGATACAATAACCAAAAAAGTTCGGAGAGAATTTATGCAGAAAGAGCCGATGACCGAATACGGTTTCAAAAAACTCAGCGAAGAGTTGGAGTATCTTAAAACCGAGGCCCGTCCAGCAGTAGCCAAAGAGATAGAAAAAGCGCGTGAGCTGGGCGATCTGAAAGAGAACGCCGAGTATCATGCGGCCAAAGAGAAGCAGGGTTTGATGGAGGCGCGGATATCGGAGCTCGAAGATATATTGGGGCGTGCGCAGGTGGTCGACCCGTCCGTGCTGGAGCACAAACGCATAAGCTTCGGCTCGACCGTGACGCTTGTGGACCTCGACACCGACGAGGAGGTGACCTACACCATAGTCGGCGCCAGCGAAGCGAACCCGGACAAAGGGCTTATATCTTACCACTCGCCTCTGGCGCGCCAGCTTATAGGTAAAGAGCCCGGGGATGAAGTACGCATGAAGCTTCCCGGAGGAGAGAAGGATTACGAGATAGAGCAGGTCTGTTACAAAGAGATCTGTTTCGGGGTTTGAGCATGATACCCGTAGCCGTCATAGGCGCCAGCGGTTATACCGGTCTGGAGCTGATCAAGATTCTGTTGCAGCACCCCGAGTTCGATCTCGTTTATGTAGCTGCGAGCGAAGGGGGGACCCGCACCGACGAGCTGCACCCGTCGCTGGCGAAACTCTTCTTCGCTCCGGTAGAGAAGGCCGATGCCGCCGAAGTCGCTTCGAAGGCCCGGCTCGCCTTTTTGGCGCTTCCCCACAAGACCGCCATGAGCTTCGCTTCGGAGCTTCTCGCCCGCGGGGTCAAGGTGGTGGATCTCTCCGCGGACTACCGCCTGAAGCAGGAGACATACGAAGAGTACTACTGCCCGCACGAAGATGAAGTGAATCTTCCGGAAGCTGTCTACGGGCTTCCCGAGTTTTACCGCGAAAAGATAAAAAATAGCCGCCTTGTAGCCAACCCCGGATGCTACCCTACCGCCTCTCTTCTGGGCCTTTTGCCCTTCATCCCCCACATGAAAGAGGGGTCACCTATATATATAGACGCAAAGAGCGGAGTTAGCGGAGCCGGAAAAAAGCTTTCGGAATCTACACACTACGTGAACATAAACGAGAACATTTTCGCCTACAATCCCATCAAGCACCGTCATGCGCCGGAGATCGCGGAGAAGATCGACGATCTTTTCGTCATGCAGGCGGATGTAAATTTCGTTCCGCACCTGATTCCGGTAACGAGGGGGATGCTCTGCAGCGTATATATGCGGCTTGAAAACGAGATAGACCCGACGGAGGTTCTGCGCGATATCTACAAAGATGAACCGTTCGTGCGCATCAGAACCGAACCGGTCGACATAAAATCTGTAGCCGGTACGAACTTCTGCGACATTTACGCGGTTAGAAACGGAGATTCGCTCTTTATCTCTTCGGCCATAGACAACCTTTTGAGAGGGGCGAGTTCGCAGGCGGTCGTGAATGCGAACATTCTCTGCGGACTCGACGAGGGGCTCGGGATTCCGGTTTTCGCTTGTGTGCCTTAGTTGGGATATGGGATTTGGGTTTTAGGTTTTAGGTTTTAGGTTTTAGGTTTTGGGTTTTGGGTTTTGGGTTTTGGGTTTTGGGTTTTGGGGGGTTGGTGTTGGAGATCTCTTTGAAAGACGGGGCTTGGTTTATTGCCGACTCTCACTATGCCCACTACAATACCGCTCTTTACGACTTTCTCTCCGCGCTCGACCCGGCCGATCTTCCTCCTCAGCTCTTCCTTATGGGCGACATTTTCGACCTTCTTTTCGGATATGCACAAAATTCGATTCAACCAAACAGAAAAATGGTCGATCTTTTAAAACAGATTGCCAGGCAATGCGAGGTGATCTATCTTGAGGGCAACCACGATTTCGGTCTCGAACCGCTCTTTGGAGGGGATATTCGGACGGTTCCGCGTTCGCGTCAGCCGGTCACGGCGCTCTGCGGCGGAGGGCGAATGGCTCTTCATCACGGAGACCTGCTTCAAGGAGCCGGATACGAGATATATACGGCGCTGATTCGCAACCGTTATATGGACCGCACGCTGAATCTTATCGACACCGCCTCTAACGGCGCCGTCATAAGATGGCTCGAGCGGTACAACCGGAACAAGAAACCCTGTTACAAGATAGATGATTTTGAAAAGCGAATGCAGAGTCGACTGGATATTCTAAAGAAGAGATACAGCTTCGATATTTGGATCGAAGGGCATTTTCACCAGAATGTCCGTTTCGACTACGACGGCACGAGCTACTTCAATCTTCCCTCGTTCGCCTGTGCCGAAACATACATCGTCACCCGCCTGATCGGAGACTCGGTTGAGTTCGAAGAGAGGGCGGTGACCCAAAAGGCGCAATATGGGATCAAAAGGCGACATACTTCAAGTAGGTACAAATGAGCTTGAGCTGGTCGATTTCCGTATCTTCAAAGAGGAGAACGGCAAGGTATACGAGGGTATATACGGGATAAACGTCTCTAAGGTCAGGGAGATCATCAAATATCCGAAACTTACCGAGCTTCCGGGGGTGCCTGAGTTTATCGAGGGGATCTTCGATCTTAGGGGTGTGGTCATTCCCGTGGTCGATCTGGCAAAGTGGATGGGTATCACCCCTCCGCAGAACCAGGAGATTCACCCCCGTGTCATCATAGCCGAATTCAACAACATCCTTATAGGTTTCGTCGTCCACGAAGCGAAGAGGATTCGGCGAATCAGCTGGGCGGATATAGAGCCGGCCTCTTTCTCATCGGGGGAGGGGGTTTTGGACAAAAGCAAGATTACAGGCGTAACGAGGATAGAGAACGACGAGGTTCTGCTGATTCTCGATCTCGAGAGTGTGGTCGAAGAGCTGGGGTTTTATCAGCCCGATGTCGAGTCGGATGTGAATATAGACAAGTTCAGCGGTACGGCGATGGTGCTCGACGACAGCCTGACGGCCAGAAAGATAGTAAAAGAGGCTCTGCACAAGATGGGTTTTTCGGTCGTGGAGGCGAAAGACGGGGAAGAGGGGCTCGAAAAGCTCGACGAGCTGTATGAACATTACGGTGAGAGAGTGACCGATGAGTTGAAGATCATTGTATCGGATGTAGAGATGCCAAGGATGGACGGGTTTCATTTCGCGGCAAAAGTGAAGGAGGATCCCCGTTTCGAAGAGATTCCGATCGTCTTCAACTCCTCCATCAGTGACCACTTCAGTGAGGAGCGCGGCAAAGAGGCCGGCGGAGAGGGGTATATGGTCAAATTCGACGCCAACGTCTTTTTCGCCGAGATCTCCAAAATCGTGCGATCACATATCAAGACGGCTTCATAAAGGATTATATTATGGATGAATTTCAGGAAATATTGGAAGACTTTCTGGTAGAAGCTTTCGAGATGATCGAACAGCTCGACAACGATCTGATAGAGCTCGAGAACAGCCCTAACGACCTGGATCTGCTAAACCGCATATTCCGTGTAGCACATACGATCAAAGGCTCGAGCTCGTTTCTGAACTTCGATGTGCTGACCCATCTGACCCACCATATGGAGGATGTGCTCAACAAAGCCAGGAGAGGCGAGCTGAGCATTACGCCGGAGATCATGGATGTGGTTCTCGAGTCGACCGACAAGATGAAAGCGCTCCTGGAGCATATCAAGGAGACCGGCAGCGACGAGGGGGCGATAGATGTGGCGCCGACCGTCAAGCGTCTCGAGGCGATATTCGGCGCAGAAGAGGCACCCGAAGAGGAGGGCCCGCAGGCTGCGGAACCGGAACCCGAACCTGAACCCGAAGAGAAGGAGCTCTCCGAGATGAGCGAGGAGGAGGTCGAGGCCGAGATAGAGCGCCTTCTGGCCCAAAGACAGGAGGAGG
>JALSXE010000471.1:0-1698 GCA_027072755.1 Campylobacterales bacterium
TCAACCTTATGGACAATATCTTTTCACTCTTCATACACGACTCTTTCGCTATCTTCTCCGCTTTTGACGGGGAGATATTCGCAAACGAGCGCAGCTTCTGGCGCTTGCCCATAAAGGGTCTTGCACTGTATTCATATCTAAGCAGCGCCGCATACTGAAGGTCGGTAAGCAGCGCCTGGCCTGCCGGCAGCTGCAAAAATAGCGCCGATAACAGAAGAGAGAGTCTGAACATATTTATCTCCTTCCAAATGTTCCACACCTTTTTTTGGTGCCACGTATCGTATAAACGGCCAACAAGGCGGATCTACGGCTGCAACATAAAATCTCTCATATCGAAACAGAGAACGCTGGTTTTCGAAATAAAATAGGGGTCAGTAAAAGATTAAACTGTTTTTGGAGGTGTAAAAGGTGGGTTTAAAGGTCTGTCTTTGAAATTTAAGAGGTATGAGAAGTGCAGTTTGGGCCCGGACTCTGGAATGAGCGGATTTTCTATCTGCTCATTGAGCGCAAGCATATGAAACGCCTGATGCTCTACCGTAACTACATTCGTATTCACTTGCTGTGTATATGCATATACGGAAGCATCAGCTGTAATGGCGTCACGCTGTCCCGTTATATAGTCGTGCATAATGAAACCGACCATGAACAACAGCATGATTTTACTTACCAAATGCCTGATTCTTCTCATGCGGTAAGTATAACACAAAAGAGTTTTCTGGTAACGTCAAAACAGCCGCTACAGATTATTTTTAAAAAATCTTTAAGCGGTAAGAGAGTCTACACCTTTTTCAAAAACTTGCTCAATAGAACGATCTTTACACCGTTCACACGCCCCTCTATCTGCTCCGGGTTGTCGGTGAGGTGGATATTTTTGACGACTGTTCCGCGTTTTGCCGTAAATCCTGCCCCTTTTACATCGAGATCCTTGATAATCGTCACACTGTCACCCTCTTCGAGCGGGGTGCCGTTGCTGTCTCTTGTGGGTTCACGCCCGCTCTCGTCCTCCTCGGCTTTAGCATCGGCCCAGGCCTGCACTTCCGGTTCGAGATAGAGCATATCCAGAAGATCCTGCGGCCACCCTTCGGAGGCTATACGCTTCAAAATGCGGTATGCCGTAACCTGAACGGCCGGCTCCGTACTCCACATACTCTCGTTCAGACAGTGCCAGTGATTGGGATCGATCTTGTCGGGAGTTTCGATCTGCTCTTTGCAGACTCTGCATACCAATATCGACTTTTCAGCGCTTCCGTCGGAAGGCTCTACAGCAAGAACATCAAGATCTTCACTGCTTCCGCAGAGTTCACACACCCCGCCGCTTCGCTCCAAAAGAGTCTCTTTAACGCCCATTTTCAACCTTTCAACATAAATTTTCGGCGTATTATACTACTCAACGCACCGAACTCAAAACCGGGACCGATTATGCGTAAAATCGTCTCGAAATCTTGGATTTCGTAGCTTCAGGGGGGTTGTAGGGCCGCACAGGCCCTGCCAAATTGCGGGCTCTGCCTGGAAATTGCGTAAAATCAGTTACTAAAAGGATCCCCTGTTTCTAAACTCGGCGATCTCAGTCTCGACCATCGCGTCGATCATCTGCTTGTAGATGTCGGCTACCATGTTCGGAGATACACCGAGAGTGAGCGCTTTGTGGCGGACATGGTTCAAAACATCGTCTATCCGCTCGTCCGCCTTTATCTCGTC
>JALSXE010000472.1:0-6833 GCA_027072755.1 Campylobacterales bacterium
AGGGAGTCGGGCATCAGAACGCCTTCGTCGCTCTTTTTTGTACTCTCCACGGGCACGACCGCATCCGCACCTTCCGGTACGACCGCCCCGGTCATGATCTTTACTCCGTGCCCTTTGGTCACCCTGACGCCGCTATCGTCCCCGGCGAAGATCGTGGTCTGTGGCACTATCGTGCCGCCGGCATCCGCCATCGTGACGGCGTAGCCGTCCATCGCTGAGTTGTCGAATCGGGGAAGGTCGAAGGCGGCGTGTATCTTTTCCGCGCATATATATCCGACCGCAGACTCTATGGGCACTATTTGGGTGTGGACCGCTTTTACGTTTTCGTGGATCAGCTCCAGCGCTTCGGTTATCGATACCATCGATCTCCTTTTTGAGGCGTAAGGCCGCTTTTTATAGTGATTATAGTACAATCACTCTTATGGAAAAGATGGCACTAGAAATTCATATATCTTCCGTAGTCGTACTGGCTCTGATAATCGTCACCAATATCGCGATGATTTTGATCCAAACAGATGACCGGAAGCTCAAAAAGTATCTGAGAATCCAGGCGACCGCATGGTCTACCGTGCTTAGTATGGTTATATTTACAGGGATGATCTTCATGGCGGTTACCCACAGCGGATTCACTGTCAAAATAGTAGCCATGATCGCGGCCGCTTTGGCGCTGATCACTCTCGAAGTCAGACGCCATTTAGACCTAAGACGCGCAAAGGCTGATACCGAGTGTTTCGAAAAGTTCAGAAAAAGGGCGCTCCGCTACTATATCTTCGAGCTGTTGTGGCTTCTTATAGTAGGAGGTCTATCGCCGCAGCTTCGATAAAGGGGCCTTTATGCAGTTTCTCTACCATCCCGATGCCGGCCTGCCGTCGATCACGGTCGAGGGGGAGGCCTACCGTTATCTCTTCAAAGTCCGCCGTCATAAAGCGGGCGAATCCGTCGCTCTTCGCAACCTGAAAGATTCATACATCTACAGTTACCGCATAGAGTCGGTCTCCAAAAGGGAGGCGATTCTGCTTTTTGAAAGTAAAAGGGAGTTTGCGGTAGTTCCCTCCAGGAGGCTCCATGTAGGGTGGTGCATTATCGATCCAAAGAGCGTAGAGAAGAGCCTGCCTACTCTGAACGAACTCGGTATATGGAAGATATCTTTCATATACTGCGACAGGAGCCAGAAGAGTTTCACTCTCTACCTGGGCCGTATGGAGCGCATACTTGTAAACTCGTCCCAGCAGTGCGGCCGAAGCGAAATGATGGAGCTGGAGATTCTCGGCTCGATCGAAGAGTACCTCGAAAAGTATCCCGATAGCGCCATACTCGATTTCGGGGGCGCTCCTCTTGTGTGCGAAGTGCCGGTCGACTCCATTCTGGTAGGGTGCGAAGGCGGTTTCAGTGAAGAGGAGAGAAAACTTTTTGAAAATATGACGATTTATGGGTTGGATACACCGTTGATACTGCGCAGTGAAAGCGCCGTCGCGGCAATAGGCGCAAGGCTAATTTTGTAAAATCATCTCGAAATATTGGATTTCGAAGCTTTAGGGGGTTGTAGGGCCGCTCACCTCCTGCCGAATTGCGGGCTCTGCCCGGAATTTGCGTAACATCGGTTAAATAAACTTCAAGATTGACGGTTTCTGGAGTGTAAATGTGTTTTGGTAGGCTTTTTCTCCTCTTTTCTACTCTAATAGCTTTTTTGTACCCTACCGAATATAGGGCTGCCGACAACTGCGCCCCCTCCGACTTTACCGTATCTCTCGACGCCGCAAACGGCTCATACTCCAACAGCGGATATATCGCAAGAGGGGGGTCCGATACCTACTATGTCGCCGTGGCGGCGGCAGGAACGGTTACCGTGACCGTCTCATCCAGAAGGGTTCTCTTTTCATACTCCCAAAACAGCTGTCCCGCCGCAGGAGACCCCCCCGCTTCGCAGAGTGCTACATACAGTTTTACGGGGCCCGCCGATTTCAACCTCAGGCTCTACAGGGGCCGAAGGGGCGGCGGCAGGAGGGCCGGAAGCTATACGATAAACATCGAATATACTCCGCTCTCTCCTATAGCCGAGTACCGGATGGACGAGTGCAGCTGGAGCGGTGCTGTTGGTGAGGTGCTCGATGCAAGCGGTAGCGGTCTTAACGGTACCGCTTTAAACGGTGCCTCCACGCTTGCCGCAAAACTATGTATGGGCGGTTCGTTCGACGGTATTGACGATGCTGTACGTATTGCGGACTCCGATCTGCTTGACGGTACGCAGACTCTTACCCTGATGGGGTGGATGAAACCGCGGCAGCTCTATCAGACCAACGGGTCCAATGCGAGAGGTTTTCTTTCCAAGCGTGTAAGCACGGGAACGGAGGAGTCGTATGGGATTTTTTTCTGGAACGGCCACCAGATGGTGGACGATGACGGGGACGGCGATCCGGACAGAGCGAAGCTCTATATAGATATCGACGGCAATAATGATAGGTTCTCTACAAACGGATATATATCCAAAGGGGTATGGACTCATGTCGCCGTCGTATATGACGGCAGCAAACCTTCAGGCTCCAGGGTGGAGGTTTATATTAACGGTCAGCTGGACAAAACTGCGGCAGAAAGCAGCAGCACTCTTGCAAACTATGCTTCGGATCTATATATCGGAGAGCTGCACTATCCGAATGAGTTCAAGGTTTTTAAAGGGGAGTTGGATGAAGTCAAGATCTTCGACCGGGCGCTTAATGCGGACCAGATTCGACTTATTGTGGAAAACGAGATAGCCGGGAAAAACTATGACGGAACGCAGAGGAGCTGCGCCGACTGCTCCGGGCCGCCCACCTACAAAAACGGTACGTTCAACGCGGTCGACTACACCGCGGTCTGCGATGCCGTATCGAACTGGGACGACAATATCACGACGAAAGTCGCCGGCAGTGCCTATTCGCTCTCCATACTTTCGAAAGACGAAGCCACCGGTCTTCCCATGGAAGCCAATATTACAAGAGTCGATCTCTACAGATATTCGAGCGGCGATACCGCCACATGCAGCGGTATACTATACTCGACGGCAACCCTTTGCAGCGGGGGGTGCGGCTTTACCGACGTGGCGGGCTGCATGAGGCTCGACGTTCCCTCATCATCAAACGATAGAGCCGCAAAATGTGTGGAGGTTCATATCGAGGGCAAAGATCTTAACGATACCGCTTCCGTTAGCCTGAAAGAGAGCAACAGCAGTGACGACTTCGCGGTCAGGCCCGACACGGTCATCTTTTTGCAGCCCGCGGCCGATGCGAACCTGACCGCAGAGCGAACTTACCTCTTCGCCTCCGCACTCAAAGCGGTTCTCTCCGACGGCACCACGGCCGCTCCCGACTACAACACAACGCTTACGCCGGCAGGCGTCAAATATATGAGAAACGGCGAGCAGAACTCGTCTCTGGCCGGAACCCTGAGCTTCTCCCCCTCGACCTTCGCGGACGGCTTGGCCGACCTGAACGTAAGCTTCGGCGACGTGGCTATCGTATCTATCAGGTTCAACGACACGGGTTGGGCTTCGGTCGACAGCGACGATACGCCGCCGCAAAGCAGGAGGATCTACGGCGAACGAAACGTAACCTTCATCCCGAAACGTTTCGATCTGCAGTTTCTCTCCGCTCCGACGATGGAGGACAACGACACTGCAAACCGTTTTACATACATCTCGAACGATCTGAACATGAGTGCGTGGGCCAGGAATCTGACGGTCGTAGTCACCGCCGTCGGCGAAAAGAACTCTACGATGAAAAACTTCTCGAACCCGGCCGACCGCCTATTCTCGGACCCTGTCGATATCTCACCCCTGCTCAATCTGCCGGCAAAACACTCCGCCGCCCGATACACGGCTGCACCTTCGGCGCAGTCCGGGGCCGATATAGGGTTCGATTCGGGGGAGGCGTTTGTAAACTACGCCGATGTGTCGTTCAACTACGACCGCTCCTTCGACACTCCGCTAGATCCATTCTTCGTCTCCGGCAGTGAGGCGAATATCTCCGTTGCCGTCACCGATTCGCGCTATCCGGCCGTCACCGGGAGCCTCTTTTCGGTTTTCGACGGCAACGCCACATTCTACTACGGCAGATTGCGCGCGGATGATGTTATAACGACGCAGCCTTCGGTAAAAAAGAGTGTGGAGATAGAGGTCTATGACAGCGGCGGCTCGCCACTGGTGTCGGGCTTCAGGCAGAATTCGCTCAGATGGTTCAGAAACAAAAAGCATACCGGCCCATCTTCGGGCAAGATTGTGGATGCGAATGTCACTTTGGGACTCTCTTTGAACTCCGGTTCGGACACTACCGTTTCGACCGACTATTCCACGTTCGGCAGCGGCTTCGTGGTGATGGAGATAAACAACACGTCGGGCCTGCGAAAGAGCAGAACGGTCCATATGGGGATCGACAGCTGGCTATGGTACGCTCCGAGCGGATTCGGCAAGCCCTACAGTTACGCCCCCTCCTCCGACTGCGCCTCGCACCCCTGTTTTCTCTACAGCTACGAAGTGAGAGGAGTCGCCGCGGGTGTCGAGAGCGGCGACTTCAACGGCTCCGATTTCGACACGGAGCCTATAGACGCCAACGCTACTATAAGGCGAAAAGAGGGAGTGAAACTCTTCAGATGAGAAGTGCGCTTACGTTGATAGAGCTTATCTTTACGATGGTGATAGTGGGGCTCGTCTTTACGGTGGTCCCCAAGATCGTATTCGTCACCAACAAGAGTTTCGAAACCGTCTCGAGAGAGGATGCGCTCTACAACGCCGTATCTATGGCGGGGATCGTAGCCTCGCTGCCGTGGGACGAGAACAACACCGTCTACAGTGACGTACTGGGCACCGACTCGACACGGCCGGCCTACTTTTGCGACGCGACAACCGGCTTTTACAGGGTAGGCGGATTCAGAGGCGGGCGAAACTGCATAGAGGATTTGGGGGCGGCGAAAGCGTCCCCGATCGGTAGGGAGGACTCACTCTATAACGATCTGGACGACTACGACGGATACAGCGTGACCACCGCAACCCCAAGCGGGTCCAAATATCTCCTGAGCGTCAAAGTGAGATACCTTGCCGACCCGCCCCCGGGAGGGGTGGTGGACTTCTCTACGCTTCCCGCGGTTTCGACAAGTTCAAACATAAAAGAGGTAAACGTAACCGTTACCAACGCGGCGGGAAGGGTGAAGAGCCCGTTTGTATCTTCAGTTTACTACGAAAGCGCAAACATAGGGCAGATCGGCATCAAAAGGAGGGCATGGAGATGAGGCGCGCTTTTACGCTCATAGAGATAGTCGTCGTCATCTCCGTCTCCGGAATTTTGGCGGTGGGAGCCTTCAAGGCGCTCAGCGCGCTATATGTTAGGAGCGCAAAGGCGCGTGCGGTTACGGAGCTTTCGCTGAATACGCAGTCCGCCCTCGATCAGTTGAGTACGGTTCTGTACGCGAGGGTGCCCGGAAGCGTCATAGGGTATAACCCGGCCGACGGAAGCTACGCGCCTTTGGAGAGTCTCGCTTCGCCGAAACCGGTGCTCGAATGGATAGGCAGCGCACAGGAGAGCCTAAAGAGGCGCGACTTCAGCGGGTTTGTGGATATGAACGCAAGCGATCCGGCCGCGAACGTCGTAGTCTCCCCGGATAGTGACGGCACGAAGGTCAATGCTACGCTCAAACAGAAGTTCGGCACGACGGCAGACTTTTTTAGTAACGATCTGGTTAGGCTCGTCTTTGCCGGCAGTTACGATAGGGGAGCAACGGAGGGCGCCTCTTTCAACGCTCTCTTCGGCTGGCACGGCGGCGGCGCGGAGAGAATCTACGCCGTATCTATGAGCGGTGACGGCAATATCAGCCTCAGCCCCGATCCGCCCTATATCTACGAAAAGTACTACCTGGCCGACACAGCCTACGCGGCGGCCAGGGGTGCGGATGTGAATCTGAGCGCGGCGTGCGTAACCTCCCTGGGCGTACCCGTATCTGCCGACTCCCTGCTTCTCTTTTACGACTACAGGCCCTGGAAGGGGGAGACCTTCTGCGCAGACTCCGGCGGCACCCCTTCGGGAAAAGTTACGCTTCTTGCCGACGATGTATCGGGCTTCAGGGTGCAAAGCGTAAACGGAATAATCAGGCTCGCCATAGATAGTGTGCGAAAGATAAGAGGCTCTACCCCCGTGCGGATATCGAAGCAGAAGGCGGTTTTCTGATGGCGGCAAGAAGAGGCTTCGGGCTGTGGCAGGCGATAGCGCTCATATTGATAGTCGGCGTAGTGATGAGTGTGGCGATGAGATATGCCCGGATCGCGGCCGTGCATACCGCCGACAGCTACACCAAGGAGCAGGCGGAACTCTTTTTAAGAAGCGCCATGGAGACCGCCCTGCTTCAGATAAGCACCCACGACAGAAGCGGCGGCTGCCTATCGAGCGTGAAAGTGGTCTCCAGAGACGGGAAGTTCATAGCCGATATAAACATCACGAGATACTATCTGCTCGAAGGTAGCTCAGACCTTGCGCTCTGCGGCAGCCTCGGCTACCCGATAAAGAGCTCCGAGTCGCACGGCATGGTTATGATGGAGGCGATTGTAAGAAGCGATCCTTCGAAGGCAAAGATCGTGCACCCTGTAAGAATCCTCAAAAGGAGCATACAGCGGCCATGAGAAGGGGTTTTACACTCATAGAGCTTATATTCGTTACCCTTCTGATCGGCATACTGGGCGGTATAGGCATCTCGCTCTACCGGCCCGACAGGGGGCTGGCCGACGCAAGATTCGTAGCCTCGAAGATTATGGAGAGCAGATACGAAGCGATCGGGTATGAGCGCCTGAATTTCGACTCGAGCGTGCTTGCCGGGAG
>JALSXE010000473.1:0-6824 GCA_027072755.1 Campylobacterales bacterium
GGAGATCATGTGCATTTTGAAGCGGATGTATTATGAAAAAGAGTTGCCGGAGTGCAAAATCTTTATCGACTCCCCGATGGCGATACGTGCGACGAGACTCTACGACACCTACCGTCAGGAGCTGAGTCGCTGCTGCAACGAGTTTCTGGAGCGGGACGGCTCCGTCTTCGAGTTTCCATACATACACTATACGTTAAAACCGGAAAAAAACAAAAAGATAAACGAGATAGAGAGCGGCTGCATAATCATAGCCGGCAGCGGCATGTGCACCGGCGGCAGGATACTCCACCACTTCAAACATCGACTATGGAACGAGAAAAACGCTCTTCTTTTCGTAGGTTACCAGGCGGAAGGCACACTCGGCCGGCGAATCATAGAGGGAGAGCGTCATATCCACATATACCACGAAGAGGTCGTCGTAAGGGCATCCGTCCATACCATCAACGGCTTCTCGGCACATGCGGACCAAAACGGACTTATAGATTGGATGGAGCACTTCGAGAGGCTCGGTAAAATTTTTCTGATTCACGGCGAGTTTGAGAAACAGAAGGTTTTCAGGGAAGCCATCGAGAAAAGGTTGGGCAAGAGGGCCCACATCGTTGCTCCGGAAGAGAAAGTTTACATATAAATATCCAAGAGGTGGCGAAGATGGATCGGGATGAAAAAGTGAAAAAAGAGGAGCCTGAAGATAAAGATGTTTCAAAAGTGAGTGGCGGTGCCTCCGAAGAGGGCAAGAGTGCGCACTCCTCCGCTTCTTCCGAGGCGGTGCCGGAGATCTTTGAGGGTTTGAGCAGCGAAGAGGCGGCGGAGCGGCTAAAAAAGTACGGCTACAACGAGATCAGGGAGAGAGAGGAGACATGGCTTCACAGGCTCTTTAGGCGTTTCTGGGGTCCGATTCCGTGGATGATCGAAACGGCAGCGGTACTGTCGGCCGTGGCGAGACGGTGGGAGGATTTCATCGTCATCATGATAATGCTGCTTGTGAATGCGATAGTCGACTTCTACCAGGAGTCGAAAGCCCTCAACGCTATAGCGGTGTTAAAAAAGAGACTTGCGCGTAAAGCCCTGGTGCTCAGAGACGGAGAGTGGCGACAGGTTGACGCCAGAGAGCTTGTGCCGGGCGACATAATAAAGGTCAAGATAGGAGATATAGTACCGGCCGATGCGAAGCTGCTCGGAGGGGGAGAATACCTGCTTGTGGACCAATCGGCTCTTACGGGCGAGTCGCTTCCGGTTCACCGTGAAAAGGGTCAGGAGCTCTATGCCAACGCCATAATAAAACAGGGTGAGATGGTCGCGGAGGTTACCGGCACCGGCCTGAACACCTATTTCGGCAAGACGGTAGGGCTGGTAGCGAAAGCGCAGCGCGAACAGCGCAGCCACTTCCAGGCTATGGTCATAAAGGTCGGAAACTTTCTTATAGCCGTTACGGTCGTGATGATAGCCGTCATCATATATCACGGACTCAAGACAAATCAGCCTACGGTAGATCTGCTGGTCTTCGCACTCGTTCTAACCATCTCGGCCATACCGGTCGCGATGCCGGCGGTTTTGACAGTTACGATGGCACTCGGTGCGCAGGTTCTGGCCGCGAAAGAGGCGATCGTGAGCCGCCTGGCTTCGATCGAAGAGATGGCCGGTATGGATATACTATGTTCCGACAAGACCGGTACCCTGACGCAGAACAGAATGAGTCTCGCCGATCCGTATGTGGCGCAGGACTACACTCCCGACGACCTGATGCTTTTTGCGGCTCTTGCAAGCAAAGAGGAGAACAACGACCCTATCGAAAAACCTATTTTCGACTATATCGATAAACATGATCTGCGAGAGAAGCTAAAAAGCTACAAGATGACGAAATTTCTGCCGTTCGATCCGGTGCACAAAAGGACGGAGGGACTCTACGACGGCACCGACTGTAGGGTCTTCACCAAAGGTGCCCCGCAGGTGATAATAGAGCAGTGCGACGAGAGGGAGTTCGATAAAAAAGCGGCATACGGCCAGGTCGAAGCGTTCGCCGAAAAGGGTTTCAGAACGCTCGGCGTCGCCTACAGAAAGTGTGAAGAGGATATATACCACTTCGTCGGCCTTATACCCCTGTTTGACCCGCCGCGCGAAGATTCCAAAGAGGCGATTTCGGAGGCCAAGGCAAAGGGTGTGGAGGTCAAGATGGTCACGGGCGACAATATCGCGGTGGCCAGATATATCGCATCGATACTCGGAATCGGTAAAAATATAAAGGATGTTCGCGAGCTAAAAGGCGAATCGATAGAGGAGTATATATATCTTTCCAAGGTTCTGACAAGGGCGATAGCGGAGCAGATGCATCCCGACGCTTCCGGCGACGAGATCCAAAAAGAGGTCGACGCGATAATGAAGAGAGTCAAGCGCGAGCTATACAACATGCCGCTGCCTAAGGGTACGGTCAAGAAGCACGAGTCGGAGATTATCGCGGCGATAGAGGAGGCAAACGGCTTCGCGCAGGTCTTTCCTGAAGACAAATACTTCATCGTAGACGAACTGCAGAAAGCGGACCACATTGTCGGAATGACAGGCGACGGGGTCAACGATGCGCCGGCGCTCAAAAAAGCGGACTGCGGTATAGCGGTCAGCGGAGCGACCGACGCGGCGCGTGCGGCCGCCGACATCGTTTTGATGGCGCCCGGCCTGCGTGTAATAGTGGATGCGATAAAAGAGTCCCGAAAAATTTTCGAGCGTATGAAGAGCTATACGATCTTTCGTATCGCCGAGACGATCCGCATCATCATCTTCATGACGCTCGCTATCGTCATCTACGACTTCTATCCGATCACGGCGATCATGATCATCGTTTTGGCTCTGCTTAACGACATTCCGATCATGACAATCGCATACGACAATACCAAAGTACGTGAAAAACCGGTGCGGTGGGATATGAAAGAGATCTTCGTGCTTGCCAGCTGGCTCGGCATAGCCGGGGTGTTGTCATCCTTTTTCCTCTTCTGGGTGTTGGTCACCGTGATGCACATGCCGCTCGACTTCGTACAGTCGGCATTTTTCGCCAAACTTGTAATTGCGGGACACGGAACGATCTACAACACGAGGATAGACGACTGGTTCTGGAAGAGACCATGGCCGTCATGGACACTCTTTAACGCGACCTTCTCCAGCCGTGTGGCCGGTACGATAATCGCCGTATACGGCTTCGGATTGATGGAGCCGATAGGTTGGGAGTGGGCTATGGCAATGTGGATATACGCCCTTGTATGGTTCGTCTTCAACGATGCCGTCAAGATGGCCGTGCTGCGTTACTATCGAAGGAGATACCATGAAGATGTTATTTGACGCGGATCGCAGGGATGCTCTGAAAAAACTTGCAGTCGGCGGCACTCTGGCATTCGGCGGTTCACTTCATGCCGCCGAAACGAAGCTTTCGATGCCTTCGAGTAAAAAAAAGGCGAGAATCGTCATAGCCGGCGGAGGTACCGCCGGTATGGCTGTCGCTTCGCGAATAAGGCGCGCGGCTCCAAACGCCCAGATTATCCTCATTACACCGAACGACAAGCACCTCTACCAGCCCGGCCAGGTTTTTGCGGCAGCCGGACTCTACAGAGATTCGGACAATGTTCAGCCTACATCGTCGATGCTTCCCGACGGTGTTCGCTGGCTCAAAGAGAGCGTTCTCTTTTTCGACCCTGAAAGCAATTCGCTAAAGAGCGACAAAAGCGGAAAAATAGTCTACGACTTTCTGATAGTGGCACTGGGGTGCGAATATAACTACGAAGCGATAGAGGGACTCGACATCTTCGCGATAGGCCGAAACTCCGTAGCGAGCCTCTACCTCAACGATACTGTAAAAGGGACGGCGAAGGGCCCTGAAATTACAAGGGAGTGGTTTAGCGATATCCGTAAAAGCGCACGAAAGGGTGATGATGTTAGAGTACTGCTTAGTGACCCTGCGACTCCGATAAAGGGGGAGGGAGTATCTCTGGATATACTCTTTTTATGTAACGATATGCTAAAAGGCAGAGGCCCCCAAAAAGGTGCCGACATACATTCGAAAGTAAAGTTTACGCTTGCAAAAGCCTCCGATACTCTTCTTGGATGCAGAGGTTACGACAAGGCTCTGAAAAAGAGAGTCGCGGCAGAGAAAAACTTTTCAACGCTCTTTTCGCATGAGCTCAAATCGGTCGATGTCGACCGCAAGGTTGCAATGTTTGAAGCCGGAGGGGCCCAAAAAGAGCTCTCATACGACTTTTTGCACGTCACTCCGCCGATGCGGGCACCCGATGCCTTGCGCGACTCTCCGCTTGCGGCGTATGAGGGGGAGCATACCGGGTGGTTCGACGCAGATGAGAGAACTCTGCGCCACAAAACATACTCCAACGTCTTCGGTATCGGCGACATTTTGGGAAGCAGATCGGGCATGAGCGGTGCGGCGGCAAGGGATCAGGCGATCGTAATGCAGGACAACATTGCCGCCGCGATGGAGGAGAAACCGCTTCCGGCGAAGTATCTCGGCTATACCGCCGTACCGGTAAGGACCCGTTTCGGCAGGGAGATTCTGGCGGAGTACGACAGGAACGGCTTCGACCCTACATTCCCTCTCGATCCGACGGAGCCGAGGTGGATATGGTGGGAGATAGATCTTCACCTGATGAGATGGGTATATTTCAACCTGATTATGCGGGGGATGATGTGATGGACAAAAAGAGGTATAAAAAAGAGCTCTACCGCCTGCAGGTGGAGCTGGTGAAGTTCCAGCGCCATGTCATAAAAAAAGATATAAAAGTTTGCGTAGTCTTTGAAGGACGCGACGCCGCGGGAAAAGACGGCACCATAAAACGGTTTACAGAGCATTTGAGCCCCAGGGAGGCCCGCTCGGTGGCACTGGGCAAACCGAGCGACCGCGAGAAGAAGTCGTGGTATTTCCAGCGTTTTACTCCGCATCTTCCGAGCGGAGGGGAGATGGTCTTTTTCAACCGCAGCTGGTACAACCGTGCGGGGGTGGAGAAGGTCATGGGGTTTTGTACCAAAAAGGAGTATGAACTCTTTATGAGAGAGGTGTCGAGTTTCGAGCAGATGCTTACACACTCCGAAATGCTCTTTTTCAAGTACTACCTCGACATCTCAAAAAAGGAGCAGAAAAGGCGTCTCGAAGAGAGAAAGAGAGACCCTTTGAAACAGTGGAAGCTGAGTCCGATAGACCAGAAGGCACAAAAACTTTGGAAAGAGTATTCACTAGCCAGAGACGAGATGTTCGCGAAGACATCTTTCGTCTTCGCGCCGTGGTATGTGGTGCACAGCGACGACAAAAGAACTTCTCGGATAAACGTGATCAAACATTTCCTTTCGCATGTGGAGTACCCGGAAAAGGAGGAGAAGTATCTTCTATACGACAACGATATTGTCTGCGAGTTCGACCCCGTATGCTATGAAAAAGGATTGATAGCGCCATGAGCATAGAGCCCGACCTCTTGCACTTCATAATCACCGTCGCCTTCAGCTTCCTTGTGGGGCTCGAGGTAAAGACCTACCGCATCGAGTACCACTCCGACTCTTCGAAATACTTTTTCGGCTCCGCCAGAACGCTCACTTTTGTCGGTATTTTGGGCTTTCTCTTCTATAGAATCGACCCTGTTCACCTTCTTCCATATACAGCGGTGCTCCTCTCTTTGACCCTCCTGTTCGCGATATTCTACTGGACAAAAGTCCAGAAGAAAAGCCAGAGCATCCTTCTGTTTGTCGTAATGATCTGCGTATACGCATTCGGACCTATGACCCAGATCTACCCGTTGTGGATGCCGGCACTGCTGTTCGTACTGATCGTATTCATTCTAAATGCGAGACATGCGATCCACAAGTTTACACTCGGTGTCAATACGTACGAGTTCGAGACCCTCGGTAAAATGGTACTCCTTTCGGCGGTTATCCTGCCTCTTCTGCCTGACAAAGAGGTGGTTCGCTACATTCCCCTCTCTCCGTTCAAGATATGGCTGGCCGTAGTGGTCATATCGGCCATCAGTTACGGCGGCTACATCGCCCAGAAATATTTTTTTCCTTCGAAAGGCTATTTCCTGACGGGAGTGATAGGCGGTACATACTCATCTACAGCGACTACCGTGGTGCTTGCGAGAAAGCTCAAAAGTCTCGGGCAGAGCGGAGTTATAGAGTCTGCAATCATAGCGGCGACTTCCGTCATGTATGTTCGGCTTATCGCGGTGGCCGCTATTTTCAATATCTCCGTCGCCAAGGCGCTGGCGGCTCCTTTTTTGCTCCTGTGTCTTGCGGGTATGGCCGTTTCTGCTCTTTTTTTCAGCTCTTCCGGAAAGAGGGAAGAGGCGGTCGACTATGTCGACAAAAACCCGCTGGAGCTCGGAACGGCGCTTCTTTTTGCGCTTCTGTTTGTCGTGATGATGGTTCTAACGCAGTTTGTTTCGAAAGAGTACGGATCGGGAGGGCTCCGGGTGCTCTCTTTTCTGGCCGGTTTTACCGACATCGACCCGTTTGTGCTGTCGCTTTTGACTGGAAAATATGGAGTCAAAACCATAGAGGTAACCTCTTTGGTCATGATAGCGGCCGGCAGCAACAATCTGCTCAAAGCCTTCTATGCCGTCTGGTTCGGAGGTCTCAAAAAGACCGCCCGCTCCGCCGCAACGATAGCCGTTTTGGGAGTCGCCACTATAGTGTGGGGATTATTTTTGTCATGATATCAATTAATATGGAGAGATTATGCTGAACAAAAAGAGAAAAAACAACAATCGTAAAACACCGCTTCCCTGGGAACACCCGAAGCCGAGAAGCGAAGACCCGAAGGCTATGGCCCTCGTAAAAAAGATTATGCA
>JALSXE010000474.1:0-1131 GCA_027072755.1 Campylobacterales bacterium
AAACAGGACAGTCGATACTATGCACCTAAACGAAAAAGAGATCTCATTCGTCAAAAATTTCTTTTTCAAGTAGTGTCGCATCCACTGCCCCCGAAAGGGGAGGTTTCAAAAGCACCTCTTCGGGTGAAAGCAGAAAAATCGTCGGATATTCGAGTGTGTAGAGCAGCTCAACCGGATAATCTTCATTCTCTCTCGTGACTACGACGGGAACGCTCTTTTCGTTTACAAGCCGCACTATGCGCTCCTGCATCAGACTCTCTACAAAAAGCCTCCTGCACTCGTCGCACCCTCTCTCTACAAGTACTACGAACATAGGTCTGCTTTCGGCCCGTGAAGCTCTTAAAGCGCTCTCGTACGACCCATACCATCTGATGGTTGCAGCCTGCAAAACCGTACACAGAAGCGCAACCGCGACGATAGAGAGTCTCATCTAATTTCGTACCCCACCGGATCTCCCTCCAGCGTTTTTAAAAAAGCGACGATCTCCTCTATCTGCTCATCACTCAATATCAGCCCCAATTGGTGTCGCGCCATTATACGCACCGCCTCTTCTATCTTTTTTACCGAACCGTTGTGAAAATAGGGGGCCGTGCGGGTTACGTTACGCAGTATCGGAACACGGAAAACGAACTGCCCGTTTCTACCGTGAAATCCTCCGATATCCGGAAACGGGTAGGGCTCGTCGCCGCGGATCTTTTGCCATCTGAAGCCCGCGAAATAGCGCTCATCGTTGACAAAACGCGATTCGGGGGATAGTATCGAGTTATATTTTCTAAGAGGAAAGTGCTGCAGACTCTGCCCGCCGACGCTCATTCCTGTATGGCACCCTTTGCAGCCGATGCGCATAAAGAGATAGAGTCCCCTTTTTGCCTTTTGGGATATCGCGTCGTCGTCACCCTCCAGAAAGCGGTCATACGCACCGCGTGTAAGGAGTGTCCTTTCGAATGCGGCTATCGCCTTTGTAACAGTATCGAAGGTTACCCCTTCTGTCGGAAAAATCTTCTCGAAGAGAGCTCTGTAACCGGGGTCGGCTTTGAGCCTCTCCTCCACCTCCCCGGGAGTCATACCCATTTCGAAAGGGGCCTGTATCGGCCCTTTCGCCTGATCCTCCACATCGGGGCTCCTTCCGTC
>JALSXE010000474.1:1141-1694 GCA_027072755.1 Campylobacterales bacterium
CAAGTGCGGCATTCAATACGGTGGGCGAGTTGAGATGAAACGGGTTCTCCTGCCCCCCTATTCCTACAGCCGTAGGTCTGTTGTCGTCTCCTCCATCTTCGAGAATGTGGCAGCTTGCACAGCTTATTGTCCGATCTTTCGACAGTATGGGGTCGAAATAGAGCATCCTGCCGAGCGCGACCTTTTCCTCCGTCACCGGATTTTCGGGGTTATCCACAACTCTCTTCGCCTCATCCCAGCTCTTCGGAACGGGCAGCATCCCGCGGCTCAGTGCACGCTCACGCAGCTCTTTGCCATCGATTTCCGGCGTACCTTTTCCGCCGGCGGGTATGAGTATCCCTATTTTGAAGTAGAGCGCAAAGACTCCGAAAGATATGAGAAGTATCGCAACAACCGTTCTCATGGCAGATCCTCTATATTCCGAAGGTCTCTTTCACCATCTTTTCGAAGCTCTTGTCGTCCAGCTCCTTTCGAAGAGGCACGAACCTCTCAGCCTCCGCACCCACAGGAACGAATATGTCGGCATCCTCATCCTCTATTATACTCTTTACGG
>JALSXE010000475.1:0-6815 GCA_027072755.1 Campylobacterales bacterium
TATCCTCCATCGCGACTCTATCTTCGAAAGCTCTGACCTACGATATAAAAAAGGGCGCCCTCACGGCGGACTACCAAACCGAAGTTGCCGATCTGGACAAACTCTTTTTCCTTACCAAACAGCATATGAAGGGCTCCGTCGCAATTACGGGAGATTTAGAGACCTCCAAAGAGAAGGTCCGCGCCACAGCCCACTCCAATACGCTCGGAGGAGCGGTCGACGCACTCTTTGAGAACGGTATAGCCGAAGTGAATATAAAAAATATCCAGACCGTAGCTCTTACCGATATGCTGCTCTACCCGCACATCTTCGACTCCCGTGCCAACGCACAGCTGAAATATGACACGATCAAGCAGCTCGGAACTCTCAACGCACAGCTGCTCAACGGTCAGATACTGCCCAACAGAATGAGCTTCATGCTGCGACAGATGGCCAACTTCGATATCACAAAAGAGGTTTACGAACGGACTACGATCGATACCAAAATCATTAAAAAGAGGCTCATCTCCGATCTCTACATGAAGAGCCGACTCACCGAGATCAGCTCGAAAAAGGGAGTGGTAGACCTCGATAAACAGACCATCGACACCACACTCGACATAAAGATAAGAAAAAAGATGCTGCCTGTAGTCATCAAAGGTCCTCTGACATCTCCAAAGATAAAGATAGAAGCCAAAGAGCTGCTGAAATCGAAAGCGAAAGAGGAGTTGGAGAAACGTCTGCCGAAAAATCTAAAAGAGAGCCCCGCAGGTAAACTGCTCAAAGGACTCTTCTAATCTACGGGACCGAAGCCTCTCTCTGCCGCAAAACGGAGTACGGCAGAGGGAAAAATCTTGACAGAGCGAATCTTTTAGGCTAAAATACCGCTCCACAAACCACTTACGGGTGGCTGGGTAGCTCAGCTGGTTAGAGCGCTGGTCTCATAAGCCGGAGGTCGGGAGTTCAAGTCTCCCCTCAGCTACCATTGTTTCAAATCGATTTACTCCACCTTAATAATCCGTTTTGTTCACTTCTCTTTGGTAAGAATTTTAAGAATTGTCAGAAACTCTCTTTCGCTCTCTTCCAGGGACGACTCGATACTCTTTATCTCTTTTCTGTATCTGGGGATGTAGTAGTTTTTAAGGGCGTTTACCCGTACCACCGTCTTTTTGAGCTCTTCCGCCAGTCTCCATATCTTTATCTCCATCGTAGAGAGTTTCAGTATCAGTTCCAAAGACTCCGCGAACGATACCCTGGCGAGATCGAGATAGAGCGACTCGCCGGTATATGCCACCGGCTCCAGAGGAGCTCTGTTTTGCACATTTACCTCCGGAACGACTATTCCTATGAAACTCCTCTTTTTCACTTCCAGCTTCGCTTCGAACCGAACCATCGAGCTCATTCTGCCGACCCTCTCCCTGCCGCTTTGCATAAAGGCCTTTATCAGAAGCCTGTAGCTCTTCTGTACAGCTTCATCGACTCTCTCGCGCAGGCTTTGAACCTCATCGACCATCGAGAGTATCTCTTTCAGGATTATGTTGCGCTTCTGTTCAAGTATCTCTTCGCCCGTAGATGCGGCCCCGAAATCGGCTTTCAGTTCAAGAAGCGCCGTTTTGCTCTTCAGCGCCATCTATATGCTCCGCGATATCTTCGGGTTTTAGCCTCGTAAGCTCCGATGCCGGAAGCGTACTTAAAAGCCTCCATCCGATTCTCAGGGTTTCGGCCGGCTCTCTCTTTTCGTATGCGCCCTGCGAAACAAACTCCCTTTCGAATCTCTCAGCAAATTTGAGGTATTTTCTGTCTATGTCGGACACCTCCTCTTCTCCCACTATGGAGGCGAGCATCTGGGCCCTTTTGGCTTTTGCGTAAGCCGAATAGAGCTGGTTCGCCTCTCTCTGGTGGAGTTTGTCTATCCCTTTGTTCATTAGCCTCGAAAGAGAGGGCAGAACATTTATAGGAGGGTATACTCCGCTCTGGTGCAGCGCTCTGTCGAGCACTATCTGCCCTTCGGTTATGTAGCCTGTCAGATCGGCGATGGGGTGTGTGATGTCATCGTCGGGCATCGTCAGCACCGGAATCTGGGTAAGCGACCCCTCCCTCCCCTTCAGGACTCCGGCCCTTTCGTATATGGAGGCCAGATCGCTGTACATATAGCCCGGATACCCCTTGCGGCTCGGAATCTCCTCTCTTTTGGCCGAAACTTCCCTCAGCGCGTCACAGTAGTTTGACATATCGTAGAGTACGGCCACAACATCATACCCCTCTTCGAAAGCAAGGTACTCCGCAACGGTGAGGGCGCTCCTGGCAAGAAGAAGCGAGTTGACACTAGGCTCGTCGGCCATATTCATAAACAGGACCGTATCGGCATACTCCCCGCCGGCCATTATGTTTTTTATGAAGTAGTCCGCATTTTCATGTTTTATCCCGATAGCGGCGAAGACGACGGCGCTCTTTTTCGACGAAGAGCCTATCTGCCTTACGATCTGCGCGACCAGTTCGTCGGTCGAAACACCCGAGAGTGCGAAAACCGGCAGCTTCTGCCCCTTTATCAGCGTATTTAGGCCGTCTATCGCACTGATTCCCGTAGCTATCATCTCTTTGGGGTGGAGCCTGTTTGCGGGGTTGTATGCCGATCCGGCGATATCTACCCGCCTCTTCGCGAGGCAGGGCCCCATCCCGTCCACAGGATCACCGAAAGCGTCGAATGTACGGCCGAGCATGGAGATATCTACCCCTATTTTGAAAGGTTCGCCGCTGAATCTGACTCGCAGATCCTCCACGCCGATGCCGTGTGTCTCGCCGAGCATCTCTATGAGTGTCACACCGGTACCGAGTGCGGCCACCCTGCCGTAGAGCTCTCTGCCGCCGTATCTTACCGTCACCTTTTCGCCATATCCCACCCCTTCGACACTCTCGAAAAAGAGCAGATTGCCCTTCAGGCTCTTCGCGCCCCTGTACTCTACAAACATATCATCCCCCGTACTCCCTGGCGAGAGTGTCGTACCGCTCCACGATCCTCTTCGCCAGCTCGTCATACTTTTCGGCTTCACCGTTTTTGATCTCGTACTTCGACCTTAAAAGTTCGGCCACGACCGGCTGCGATTTCAGAACATCCACGGGAATGCGCTGCTCTTTGTGGCATCTGATCCAGAGCTCGTGCAGTCTCTTTATGACGGAGGCCATCTTCACCATCTTCTCGGCGCTCGAGTAGGCATCCACTTCGTCGAACGCGTTCTGCTGCAAAAAGAGCTCTTTCACGATGAAAGCTGTCTCGACCGTCAGCTTCTGCTCTTCGGGAAGCGCTTCGCTGCCGAGCAGTTTCACGATCTTTTGGAGTGCCGAATCCTCCTGGAGCAGAGAGAGCATCCACTCTCTGAGTGCCGGCGCCTCCTTATCCTCTTTCATCCACCACTCTTTGAGCGTTTCGGCGTATGCGCTGTAGCTTTGGGAGTAGTTTATCGCAGGGAAAAAGCGGGAGTCGGCCAGCTCCCTGTCGAGCGCCCAGAAGGCGTTCGTGTATCGTCTCGTGTTTCTGGTAACAGGCTCCGACAGATCGCCTCCGGGCGGAGATACGGCACCTACGATCGTAACGGACCCGACTCCGCCTGCGAGAGTCTCTACTATTGCCGCACGCTCATATATGGCGGCAATGCTGGATGCCAGATATGCCGGAAACCCCTCTTCCGCCGGAAGTTCGTTGAGTCTTCCCGATATCTCCCTCATAGCCTCGGCCCATCTGGATGTAGAGTCCGCCATGAGTGCCGTATGGTACCCCATATCGCGGTAGTACTCCGCAATCGTGAGGCCCAGAAGTATCGAAGCCCCGCGTGCGGAGACCGGCATGTCGGAGGTGTTTGCTATCAGTACGGTCCGCTCTATCAGCTTTTTGCCGCTTCTTGGATCGTTGAGCTCCGGAAACTCTTCCAGAACCTCGGTCATCTCGTTTCCCCTCTCGCCGCACCCGACATAGATTATGACATCGGCATCGCTCCACTTTGCAAGCGTCTGCTGCAAAATCGTCTTTCCGGTACCGAACCCTCCGGGAATCGACGCGGCGCCCCCCTTGGCTATCGGGAATAGAAAGTCTATGATTCTCTGGCCCGTAAGAAGCGGCTCTTTTGGACTCTCTCTTCGCACGAAAGCCCTGGGAGTTCTAAGCGGCATCTTCTGCACCATCCCCATGCTAAAGCCCTCTTCAAGGCGCAGTATCTCATCTTCTATCCTGTACTCGCCCTCGGGGGCTATATACTCCACCACCCCCTCAATGCCGGGCGGCAGCATGAGTCTGTGCGAAAGCCCGAACTCCTCCACCTCGCCGAATATCTCTCCCGCAAAAAGCCGGCTTCCTCTTTCGACACCGGGCCTGAAACGGAAAACTCTTTCTCTATTGAGCGGATAGAGCGAGAGACCTTTGCCGATCCTCTCTCCCATCTCTTCAAGCGGCCTCTGGATACCGTCGAAAACTCTTCCGAGCAGCCCGGGCCCGAGATATGCGCCAAGCATCTCTCCGCTGAAGCGCACCTCCTCTTTGAGCCTCATGCCTTCGCTGTTTTCATAGACCTGCAGAGTGGCTTCGTCTGCCGAAACCTCGACCACTTCGGCAACCAGCGAATCCCTGCCGACATAAGCCAGCTCGTATAGCTTTACATCCTCCTTTTCGAGTGCGACTTTCACCACCGGGCCGGATATATAGGTTACATATGCCATTCAGGTTCCGATCTTTTTTGCGATCTCTTCTTCTATCAAAGAGGAGTACTCCTTCACAAGAGAGGCGGGGCTTAGCTCTATGAAAAGATTTTTCGTGCCAAAAACCACCCTCTTTTCGGCTATTTTACGAATATCGAATCCTCTTAGGCCGCTGCTATCCACCCCCTCGTATATCTCTATCTCCCCTTCTCTGTATCTGCCTGCGATCCACGCAAGAAAGCTCCGTGCCAGTTCTTCGAACCTCTCCTCCAGCCTCTTCTTAGTTTCGTCGACTATCTTCGATCTCACTTCAGAGAGGTAACCGCTCCACTCCTTTGCGATCTCGCTCTCGATTCTAGATCTATACTCCTTTTCATAGGCTTTGAGCTCCCGCTCCAGGGCCTCTTCCGACTCCATTGCAACAAGTTCGGCCTCTCTTTTTGCATCGGCCGCTATTTTGCCGGATCTCTTTTTAGCCTCGTCTAGAGTCGTATCGGCTCTCTTGTAAGCGGCGGTGATTATCTTTTTCGAGAAGCTCTCAAAGTCTGATTCCGAGTACACCTGAGAGATACCCCTTTATATCGGTTGAAGCGTGTCTGCCGTCGAACGACGGAACGAATACGACTGCGGGAACGGCCCTTTTACGCATCTTTTTGGAGAAGGTTTTCGAATAGCTCTCGAAAAAGCGGTCGGCTACGATTATGACGCCGGCATCATCGAGATCGAGCAGTTTCGACATTGCGGCTTCGAACTCCTTTTCACTCCCGGCTTCGAAGGTTTGAGCTCCGCAGAGGGCAAACCCCATACACTCCTCCGCGTTTCCGAGAAAGAGGAGTTTCATTCGATCTTTCCGAGTATCATTATGGAGACGATCAGCCCGTATATGGCGATACCTTCGGCAAGCCCCAGGAATATCAGCGCTCTTCCCGAAATTTCGGGTTTTTCACCCATGGTCCCCATCGCGGCCGCACCTACAAGCCCCACGGCGATCCCCGCCGCTATACATGCCAGACCCACAGAGAGAGCGGCAGCCATATAGGCCCACGAGTCGGAGTCGCCTTCGGCCCACAAAAGTGCGGGAAACATCACCAGAAGCGGTATAACAGAGACCTTTTTCATACTCTACTCTCCAGTCTGAAAGGTTTGTAGGGCGTGCCGCCCCCTTTGAAAAAGTGTTTGAAAAATTCGTAATACTCGAGCCTTAACGTCTGAATCGTGACCACAACGCCTTCCAAAACTATTATAAAGCAATTTCCTAAAACGATGATAAACCAGTATCCGATACCTTTGGAATCGGCTTTCGAGAGGATATCCGCAATCGAAAAGAGGGCTAGAAAGAGTGCTCCGTGTGCCAGGGCGAATGCCCCGAGTCTGGCGAAAGAGACAGTGTTGACCGCCTGCTCGAACATCTGGATCAGTGCATCGAGCAGGGTTTGGGCATACTCTCTCTTTTTTACCAGAAGGATCACAAGCAGAACAAGAACGAGAGCACCCAGAAGATAGAGCTCGTACTTTACCGGAAGTTCGAATATCAGCGCTTTGACCGCGATGCCTATGGCGAACCAGTATATAAGCAGCCATAGCACCCCTCCCTCTCCAATAAAGAGTGCCGAGATACGCTTTCTTCTGGCCAGCGAGAAGATATTTAGCAGAAAGCCTACGGTAATGAAAAATATTCCGATGACCACCCCCGTAAAGATACTCAGATCGACATTTTCCACCGGAACGAAGAGCAGATGCGGCACCAGGTCGTGAAAGCCGAAAAAGGAGCCGTAAAATAGACCGAATATCGCCGATCCGACTCCGGCCAGGATATATACCTTTCCGAGATCGGCATACTTTTCGTACATTTTGGAGACGAAAAGTCCGACTGCCATCAAAACGATGCCGTGGCCTATGTCTCCAAACATCGCCCCGAACATTATCACGAAGGCGAATGCAAACGGGATGGTGGGGTTTATCTCGTTGTAGCCCGGGTAGGAGAAGCTCTTTATCATCACCTCGAACGGCTTCAGTACCCTTGGAGTATCAAGAAGAACCGGAGCGTCATCTTTGGCTTCAAAAAAGGCTACATCCGCACTTTTTAGCGCATCCGCGAATCTGCCCGCCTCTCTTTTGGGAACCCATCCGTACAGGAGATAGTATTCTCC
>JALSXE010000476.1:0-1691 GCA_027072755.1 Campylobacterales bacterium
GTGTACCACAGTGATTCTTAGATGGGGGAGCTTTACCCCTTGATTCATGGATTTTATAGAGTCGTGGTCCCAGTAGCGGATCTTTCCCATAAAGATCTCTGCGAGGGTCTTACCATCCAGTCTAAGGTTTTGTGCTTCAATTCCTTTCAGATTGACTACAGGTACAACCCCACCAATGATCATTGGAAATTGAACCAGGCCCGCCTTTGAAAGTTCGTCCGCCTGAAGCGGTGCATCAGAGGCCCCAAAATCTACAGTCTTGGCCTTGATTTGCCTGATGCCTCCGCCAGATCCTATGGACTGGTAATTGAGCCTCACACCAGTCTCCTTGGCATATGCATAGGCCCATTTGGAATAAATGGGATACGGGAACGTGGCACCTGCTCCATTTATTATCTTTTTTGCGTAAGCTGTGCCCATGGATAAAATTATCCCTATCATAAGGGTAAACAACAACTTAAGTAATTGTCTCGACATGTTTTTTGCTCCTCCTTTGACTTAAAAAGATATTTGATTGATTATTACTTTATTATGTTACAACAATGTTACAAGAAGGAAACATATATGTGACAACTCCTAAATCTATGTCTCCGCAGGAAGCCCAATAGTAACTTTAGTCCCCTTTCCCCACTGACTCTCTACCATGATAGTCCCTTCATGGATGGTCAAAATATCCTTGGTGATGGATAGACCAAGGCCCGTGCCCCCTGGATAAAGCTTTTGTAATTCTTTCGCCCTGTAAAAACGAATAAAAATCTTATCCAGTTCATCAGAGGGAATGCCAGGGCCATTGTCCTCGACAATCAAAATGTAATCCCTGTGGGCCTTCTTTCCTGGCTCCATAGAGTCCAGCACCACCTTTACTACGCCACCCTCTCCTGAGTATTCAATGGCATTTTCTATTACATTCAAAATGGCTACAGAAATAAGTTCCCGGTGTCCTCTTACAAAAAATTCATTAGAATATGGGGAAAATGTTAACTCTATTTTCTTCCTTTCAATAGAGGGCATGAGAGATGAGATGATTTCTCGTATTAGTTCTGTAAGATTGAAGCAGGAAAAATCCTTTTGTAGTTCTTCCTTCTTCAGTCTGGATAGAAGGAGTAGACTCTTAGTAAGCCTTTCCATCTTGGAACAGTTTCTAAGTATTGACCTCAAGAACTCCTCTTGTGCCTCCTTGGAGATACCGGGTGTCTCGAGAAGCGTTTCTGCATAACCCTTTATGGCTGAAAGGGGTGTTTTGAACTGATGTGCCGCATCCTGTATTGGAAAAGAGGCAAAGACTAGATCATCATCCCCTGCACTTTCCGCTGGTCTAAAAATCAGGGCTAAAAATGGCCACGGTGTCTGAATTACCCTTATACTTAAAAATACTCCGGATGGTTGCTCTATTTCAAAGGGAGCATTAAGCCCCCCCTCTTCTATTTTAGAAAGTATGTCCATCAATCTTTTTGACCTTACTATCTCAATAAGACTGTGACCAACCATCTTTTGCCTGTTAAGCCCCTTAACATCAAGGAGTTCACAGGCGCTTTTATTGATAAAATGGACAGTACCCACTTTATCAATCAATATGATTCCATCGGTTAAAAGGTCCAGAAAAGACTCCAGGCAAGAAAATGGCTGCTCTCGCTTTAGCTCTTCATGGGTCGCATCCAGTGCGCCATCATGGCCCACTAGATCATGTATCT
>JALSXE010000477.1:0-6782 GCA_027072755.1 Campylobacterales bacterium
ATATAGTAATATTGGTATAAAGATAAATTATATCGTATTCATGTATTTATAAGTTTATATCTGATACTGTTTGTTAAACCAATAAATAGTTATGGCAAAAAAACAATAAAACGAGTTTACTATGAATAAAGGAATTATAGCTGCGCCTGCAAGAGTATATGGAAATGGCGCTTCGTTTAGGAGTGAAGGAGGATTAACTTCACAGGAGCTACGTTATTTTTTACTATATTGGGATAAAGTTGTAATACCAACCACTAACCTAGTGCACTTAGGAATTCCTGAAGAAGAAGAGTTTTTAGGAACAGGCATAATAAGTAGGCCAAGAGTTCAATTCTCCGGAACATTTAATGGGGAGTTAATGGCTCAAGCACAAGTGTTAGCACAAACTTCAGTTGCAAAAGATCTAATCGAAAATGATAAAAGCACAGATTGGGTGTTACATCAAATTGGCGATGAAATAATCATACCTAATAGCGTTTCTGTTGAGAAACAAACAATAAGGGTAGATCTTAATAATTCATTGCCCGTACCTAATGAAACTGTAGCGATACCAGATATATTAGAGTTCAAAGAACGAAGAAAAGATGAATTATTACAACTACATCAAACAATCGACAAGTTCTATCTAGAAGTTCTTTCATCTCCAGATCCAAGCTTAACATCTAAGGCCGTTGTAAATGAGCTAACTCGATCAATTGAAAATATAAATACTGTAACTGGTGAAAAATGGAACGCTACAAATAAATTCGATATTGCTGCTGAATTAAATATAAATGGTAAAGACATTATATCAACTGCGGCTGCTGGTGCGGCATTCGACTTTTTTACTAATTTATATACTATTCCTATAGGTACAGTGGTTGGCGCAGCAGCATCTATAGTAAAAATAAAATGCAAGACATCTAAATCATTTGAGCCATCTAAAGACAAACAAGTGTTGAGTTATTTAGCAAAGGCTCATCAGGAAGGGCTATTGTAATTACTGAAAAAGCCATAACAAAACGCTCCACTGGACAATTAAAAGCGGCACTTATTTTGCGAAAAAAACCGAAAAAACATGTCACTTTCAATTGCCCGTGAGCTCTGCGTTGTACTGGCGCATCCGCGCCAGTACAACGGCCTGCGGGCGTGAACCTCCCGCATTGTCGTACCGTGCGTTGCACGGTCCAACAAGCGGTAGCACCCGACAACCACCAAAAAATTGAAATTTTTCCGGCGGCCGCGGGTGACCCGCAGGCCATTAAGCATGCATAAGAATTGAGGCTGAAATGGAAGACAAAGAAATAAGCGATGTAGTTTTCGAATTCATAGAGAATATGGACGCCCTCAATCAGAGTGCGCCATTTGTTTTATCTGTTGTTGCAACAGTGGCCTCAAAAATGACAAAAGCACACGCTGAATACCTAGAAAAATATGGAGACATTACCGAACAGGATGACGAGAGGAAACTGTATTCAGTTCCTATTGAAAGACAAAGCCGTGTCAATCATTTGAGGGAGCAGTCAGGTAGTTTAAGAACGTCTATTAGATTAATTCCAAGGAATTTTCTTGTTTCATTCGTAAGTGAATTTGATTGTTTTTTGGGGTCACTTTTGAAGGTGATTTATACAAAAAAACCAGAATTGTTGAATGATAGTGATAGGCAGATAACATATACAGAATTATTGGCTTTTGATTCACTACAGGATGCGAAAGATCAAGTTCTGGAAAAAGAAGTAGAGTCAATACTGCGTAAAAGTCATGCAGAGCACTTTTCAATACTTGAAAATAAATTTGGTTTAAAGCTTAGAAAGGGACTTGATATATGGAGCGATTTTATTGAAATAACAGAGCGAAGAAATCTGTTTGTTCATTCTAACGGAATTGTCTCTGGTCAATACCTGAAAGTTTGCAAGCAGCATGGGGTTGATATTGAAGATGTTTCAATCGGCGACAAACTAACTGTTGACAGTGACTATTTAAAAAGAGCATACAAAGTAATTTATGAAATATCTGTAAAACTTGCCCATGTACTATGGAGAAAGATATTCCCTGATGAAAGAGAGAATGCAGACAATAATCTAAACGATGTTTGTTTTAATTTAGTATCAAAAAGAAAAAACACACTCGCATCGGTACTCCTTGAGTTCGCCATTTCATTACCAAAGCATCACAGCGATACAATAAAAAGAATGATGGCGATAAATCTTGCGCAGGCCTATAAAAGATCAGATAAGTGCGAAAAGTGCATGGAGGTACTGAAGCGGTTTGATTGGAGTGCTACAGGTTATGAGTTCAAGTTGGCAGTGTCGGTATTGAATGAAGAGTATGAGCAATCTGCCAAACTATTAAAAACAGTTGTTAATGCTGGAGACCTATCTGAACAAGAGGTCGTAGACTGGCCACTTTTCATAGAGTTTAGGAAAACAGAAGAATTCCTCGACGCCTATAAAGAATTGTTTGATAAAGACTATGCTCAACAAGAAGAGCTAATAAAAGAAGAATTCGACAGCCATATGTATAGTATTTTTAGCAAAAATGAAGAAAAGAATGAAACCGAAAAAATCAATGTAGATAAGCAGGACGTAGAAGAAGTTGCTGAGGAAATTGAAAGAGAATTAGAAGAGGGAAATGCTTAACAAGGCGCTGCACACGGACAAAATAAAGCTGCGCCGCTACGCTATGCAGCAGCTTTATTTTGCCGGTGAGCTTGGTCGTTGTACTGACCCCTTCATTTCTGCACAGTTATATAGTGACCCCCACCCCAACTGCACAATGTATAATACAGAAACAATAGGAGCAGAAAGTGGAAGAGTCATACCAGGATATCAAACGGCGATAGTGTATACTATTGTGCGGTAAAGAGGGCTGGTCTACTCTGGCAGCGGTTATCGATACCTGTACCCGAGAGATTGTAGGTTTTAGGATCTCAAAAAGCGGCAAAGCTAAAACCGCCGAAGCGGCTTTGCAAGAGGGGATTATCTATCGATTCAGATACCTACAAAAGCTCAATAATCCAATCACTCTTCGCAGCGATAACGGCCTGGTATTTACCAGCAAATCGTTCACCAAGACAGTCAAAGACTATAACTTCGAACAGGAATTCATCACGCCTTATACTCCTGAGCAAAACGGCATGATCGAACGGTTCTTCCGTACGATCAAAGAGGAGTGCATCTGGCACCACAACTTCTCATCACTAAAACGGGGCAAACGACACGATTACGGATTGGATCGATTTTTGCAACGGCAAACGGAAACACTCTGCGCTGCGGTTAAGAATCAAGAATTTACGAGACCATACACACAAGTTACACATACTTCAACTATTATGGTAAACAGTTTGAGATTCCAAACCGAGGAGAAAAAGATGGCTGTAGGAATATTTTATGGCAGCAGCAGCGGCGCTACAGAAGAAGTGGCCAGGATGATCCAAGAGGCTCTTGGCGTAGAAGCAGACCTTATAAATATCGCTGAAGCGAAGCCGGAAGATTTCGACAGATACGACAAGATTATACTGGGTAGCTCTACATGGGGAGATGGCGATCTGCAGGACGACTGGGAAGATTTTTTTGATGAATTCAAAAAAATAGATCTTACAGGCAAGACTGTAGCGCTGTTCGGCCTGGGCGATCAGGAAGAGTATCCGGACACTTTTGTGGACGCAATGGGGATTTTGTACAAGCAGGCATTGAAAAACGGAGCCGAAATTGTCGGTAGTGGATGGCCGTCCGAAGAGTACGATTTCGATGAGTCGACGGCATTTGTAGACAATGCATTCGTAGGGCTGGCGATAGATGAAGATAATCAGGAAAATTTGACTTCGCAAAGGGTACACGAATGGGTGAATAGAATAAGAGAGTTTTTTATCTGAAGATGATTTTATAGATTGTCATCGGTTTTTCATTGTGTTCAAAAAATCGGCAGCAACACTGTCCATTGCCTGAATATGAAGGTTTAACCACTCTGTAAACTCATTTTCGACAAACTCTTTCAACGCCTCACGCTCCCTGAAATTTCGCCAATTCATGTAAGCCATACGCATCTGTCCCAAAATTTTTGTATGTTCATTTCTGTGTATGTCGAACATTGTGAATCCTCTGTTTTTAAGCAGACCCTCTTCGTACTCGAAATGTTTCTTCATATGCTCGAGTAACGTTTCGATAGCGGAGGTGACGTCGGTATCAGAACCCTTTTCAATTTTGAGCAAAAGGGTGTTGATGAGATCTACTCCTTCGTAATGCATACTGTTCATATCTTCGAAACTTACGGTCGGAAGTTTTGCTCTATCTAACATGCAGCTCCTATCGTTTTATTACCGCAAGGCGGCACCGCTATTTGGACTGTTACCCCTGTGTCGGCCGATAGTTTTTAAGGCAAAGGTACCCCTTGGCTGCTTAACCGGCAGCAGAGCTGACTTAAAGTAACATGCATCGGTTTGGCGATACTCTTTTCTTCATACCGCTTTAAGCAGACAAGAGGTAATGTCTTTCTATGGATCGGGTTGATGGTATTATAGTATAAAGAAGGTGAATCCAGAAAGTTGAAGCTTTTGGCGATTGTCGATTCAATTGGAAAAAGGAAATATCTATGAACGAAGAAGGAAAGTGCCCGGTATCTGGCGATGCCTACAAACATACCACTCTGGGTGGCAACATGATCCGCAAATGGTGGCCAGAGCAGTTGAATCTGAGGATTCTCTACCAGAACCCGCCATCGTTGAAGCCGACGGACGATGGGTTCAGCTACGCCGAAAAGTTTGCGGAGCTCGATTTTGAAGCTCTCAAAGAGGATCTTCGGCACATTTTGAGAGAGTCGCAGGAGTGGTGGCCGGCCGACTACGGCCATTACGGTCCATTTTTTATCCGTATGGCTTGGCACAGCGCCGGCACATACCGCGTCTTCGACGGCCGCGGCGGCGGAAGCACTGGAAATCAGCGCTTTGCACCCATAAACAGCTGGCCAGACAACGTCAACCTCGACAAGGCCCGCCGTCTGCTTTGGCCCATAAAGAGAAAATATGGAGAGAAGATCTCGTGGGCCGATCTGATGATTTTGGCGGGGAATGTCGCATTGGAGGATATGGGGTTTGAAACTTTCGGTTTCGGCGGCGGCCGCGTAGATATCTGGGAGCCCGAAGAGGATGTCTACTGGGGTCCCGAGTCGGAGTGGCTGGGCGACGAACGCCACAGCGGTGAGCGTGAAATGGAAAAACCGCTTGCCGCCGTTCAGATGGGGCTTATATATGTAAACCCGGAGGGGCCCAACGGTGAACCGAATGTTCTTGCGGCGGCGGAAGATATACGCGAGAGCTTCGGGCGTATGGGCATGAACGACGAAGAGACGGTCGCTCTCATCGTAGGCGGCCATACGTTCGGTAAATGCCACGGCGCGGCCGATCCGCAAAAGTTTGTGGGGCCGGAGCCTGAAGCCGCTCCGCTCGAAGAGCAGGGAACGGGCTGGAAAAACAGCTATCGAAGCGGCAAGGGGCCCGATACGATAAGCAGCGGTCTGGAGGGAGCATGGACGCCTACGCCGATAAAGTGGGACGACAGCTTTTTGAGGCTGCTGTTCAAATATGAGTGGAATCTCGAAAAGAGCCCGGCCGGCGCGTGGCAGTGGGTCGCCGTCAACCCCGACCCGGAAGATATGGCCCCCGATGCGCACGATCCGCAAAAGCGCCACAGGCCCATCATGCTCACGACCGACCTGGCGCTTCGAATGGATCCTGCATACGGCGCCATATCGAAGCGCTTCAGGGACAATCCGGACGAATTGTCAGACGCCTTCGCCCGCGCCTGGTTCAAGCTGACGCATCGGGATATGGGCCCCAAAAGTCGCTATCTGGGGCCCGAAGTTCCCGAAGAGGAGCTGATATGGCAAGACCCGATCCCGCCGGCGGACTACGCACCGGTCGATAAAGATGATGTCGAAGCCCTGAAAAAAGAGATTCTCGCTTCGGGCCTCTCTGTCTCTGAGATGGTATATACCGCATGGTCCTGTGCCTCGACGTTTAGAAATTCGGACAAGCGCGGAGGCGCCAACGGAGCCCGCATACGGCTGGCGCCGCAGAGAGAGTGGGAGGTAAACCGCTCCGCTGGGGTAGATAAGGTGATAGCCGCTCTCGAGCAGATCCAGAACCGCTTTAACAGTGCGCAGAGTGACGGCAGGCGGGTCTCTTTGGCCGACGTGATCGTTCTCGGAGGCACCGCGGCGGTGGAGGAGGCGGCCCGTCTGGCCGGTTTCTCCATAGAGGTTCCATTCGCTCCCGGGCGTACGGACGCTGCGCAGGAGCAGACCGATGTCGAGTCGTTCGGCTACCTCGAGCCTGTAGCCGACGGCTTTTTGAACTATCTGAAACCGGAGTGCAACATTCGTGCCGAGCAGGCGCTGATAGACAGGGCGCAGCAGCTTACATTGACGGTACCCGAGATGACGGTACTTGTAGGCGGTATGCGGGCGCTCGGAGCCATCTACGGCGACGCCGCTCATGGCCGGCTTACGGAGCGCCCCGGTGTTTTGACCAACGACTTCTTTGTAAACCTGCTCGACATGGGTGTAGAGTGGAAGCCTGTCTCGGATGAGGCCCGGCTCTTCGAGGCGTTCGACCGCAAAACGGGCGATCGTAAATGGAGCGCTACCCGTGTGGACCTTGTCTTCGGCTCCAACTCGCAGCTGCGTGCGCAGGCGGAGTTTTATGCCCAGGACGACAACAGGGAGAAGTTCGTACGCGACTTCGCCGATGCCTGGAGCAGAGTGATGAACCTCGACCGCTTCGACCTCTCGTGGCGGTAAATTAATAG
>JALSXE010000478.1:0-1666 GCA_027072755.1 Campylobacterales bacterium
GTATGTGGCTGTTTGGAGTGTATACGATGTCGGCATGCACCTCGTCGCTGACGATAATCAGACCCTCTTCGAGGCATATTTCGGCCAACTTCCGCAGTTCGTCCCGTCTCCATGCCATCCCTACCGGGTTGTGCGGAGAGCAGAGGATAAATAGCTTTGCCTCCTTGGCCTTTCTTCTGAAGTCGTCGAAGTCTATTTCGTATCGACCCTCTCTTAAAACGAGGGGGTTTTCGAGCAGTTTGCGTCCATGATTCCTGCCCAGCCTGAAGAAGGGGTGATATACCGGGGGCTGAATCAGTACCCCTTCACCCTCCTTGGTGAGTGCCGTCACCAGCAGGTTCAAAGCGGGCACCACGCCCGGTATCGGGACTATCGAATCTCTCTCTACGCTCCAGCCGTGCCTCTTTCGCATCCACATCTTTATGGCATCGAAAAACCTCTCGGGATAGACGGTGTAGCCGTAAACGGGATGGGCCGCCCTCTTTTTAAGGGCCTCCGTGATGCACTCGGCACTCGGCAGGTCCATATCGGCCACCCAGAGGGGCAGCACATCTTCTGTAGAGAATTTTGCGAGACGCTCGTCGTACTGCACACTGTATGTGCCGCTTCGATCGATCGGGGTATCGAACCGCATTATCTCTTTTCCCACACGCTCATCTGCGCTACGGAGTGCTGGAATTTTCTCGAAGTCTCCCTGATCACGAACTCCATATCCCGCAGCTCCACAAGCCTGAAGTGCGGCAGAAGATGCTCTTTGAGCCCGTCAATAGTCGTTACCGGCTCCCCGTCGCGTTTGAAGCCTCCGAGCCACTTATTTTTGGGTGTATACTCCTCCAGCCACGTATATGGGGAGCTGAGTACGAGGATGCCGCCGCCGTTTATGCGCTCCGTGATGTCGCGGAGGAATTTGGCCGGGTCGTAGAGGCGGTCTATCAGGTTGAAAGCGGTTACCAGGTCGTAGCCGGTGAAGATCGGCTTGAGGTTACAGGCGTCGGCCTGCCAGAAATCGACCCTCTCCGCGGCCTCTTCGAGGCGCTCGGGCAGCCTCGCCTCTTTGTACTCTACGAGATCCCCCTCGGTCGGTATCGTGTAGCGTACGCTCTTTTCGGTGCGGATCTTCTCTGCTACACCTATGAAGCGGGCGGAGAAGTCGAGCCCCGTGACCGCTTCGAATCGGGTCGCGAGCTCTAGGGTGCTGCGTCCGATCGCGCAGCCGACATCCAGGGCTCTTCGACGCTCGATCCCATCCGTAAACTCCAGTGCCGCTTCGGCGCACCTCTGCGGGTAGTTCCCGACACCGAAATAGCTCTCGCCCCAACCGAATTCGCAGTACTGGCTCACTTGCGCGTCGGATTCGTATACGGACGAACCGATCCTCTCTTCGTAGCCGCTTTCGACATACCTGAAACCCGCATGCTGGAAGAAGTGGCGTCTGAAGGCGTAGCGTGAGCTTTTGAGCGCCTCGTTTCCGGTGCTTGCGAACGAGCCGCCCTTTATCAGGTTGTGGCGGCCGTCGTATGTGGGTGTAGTGAAGTCGTCGTATATCGGATGCACTTCGAAACCCTCGAACGGGTATATCGGGGTCTCGCTCCACTCCCATACATTGCCTATCACGTCATAGAAACCGCCGTGGCGAAACATTGTCACCGGGCAGGCCGACGCGTAG
>JALSXE010000479.1:0-6717 GCA_027072755.1 Campylobacterales bacterium
ATATAAGCCGTTTTGGGGTCTTGAAGTTTTTTTATAAGCTGTTCGAACATTTTATTCCGTTATCTATATGTTATTTTGATTTGGATATTATATCACTTGTTTTAGGCGGCGGCCATATGCGGCACCGCTCTTACGGCATTTAAGGAGATGATATTTCATGAAACTTGCGGTATTCGATTTCGACTCCACACTAATGGACGGCGAGACGATCGACTTTCTTGCCGAGCCCCTCGGGCTGAAGGAGAAGGTTGCGGTAATAACGGAGCGGGCTATGCGGGGAGAGCTCGACTTTTTCGAAAGCCTGACTACCAGAGTTCAGCTTCTGGAGGGTCTCGAGACAGAAACCGTCGACTCCATTTGCCGCAACCTTCCGTTTATGCCCGGCGCCAAAGAGACGATAGAGGAGCTTAAAAAGAGGGGCTACAGGGTCGTCGTTTTCAGCGGCGGTTTCAGAAACGCCACCTCGCACGCCAGGGAGGTTTTGGGATTCGATGCCGATTTTTCCAACGTTCTGCACTCAAGAGACGGCCGTCTTACGGGACTTGTGGGTGGAGATATGATGTTCGATTTTTCGAAAGGGGATATGCTCGTGAGGCTTCAGCGGCTCCTCGGAATCGGTCCCGAAGATACGCTCGTCGTGGGCGACGGTGCCAACGACCGCAGCATGTTCGAGCACGCGAAGACGAAGATAGCCTTTTGTGCGAAAGAGATTTTGAAAAAAGAGGCGAATGTCGTAATAGATGAAAAAGATCTCACCCAGATACTGATGCATGCCTCTTAGTCTCTCTTCGGTTTTCGATTCTGTAAAGCGGTATAAAAGGGAGCTCGTAGCCGGCAATCTGGTGGCACTTCTTGCGGCGCTCGTAAGCGTGCCGACGCCGCTTCTGATACCGATACTTGTAGATGAGGTTCTGCTGAAAAAGAGCCACACCGTAACAGGCTGGATAGATGCCCATATTATGCCGATGCAGACTCTCGGCTACGTTTTGACGATTCTTTTGGCCACCGTGATTTTGCGCATAGCATACACGGGGCTGAGCATCGTGCAGACAAAGATATTTATGCAGATATCCAAAGATGTCACATACAAGATCCGCACCGATGCGCTGGAACACCTGAAGCGCATATCGATGAAGGCGTACGAGACTTCACGCTCCGGCGCCATAGCCTCCAAGCTCGTTACCGATGTCGAGACGGTGGATTCGTTTATAGCGTCGACGGTCAGCAGGCTTATCATCTCCGTCTTGTCGCTTGTCGGGATTGCCGTTGTGCTGCTCTGGATCCACTGGGGGCTTGCCCTTTTTATCATAGTTTTGAATCCGCTGGTCATAACGTTTACCACGAAACTTGCCCGAAAGGTTTCGAAACTCAAAAAAGAGGAGAACAGGGCGATCGAAGCGTTTCAGTCGGCTCTTACCGAGACACTCGACCTCTTCGGGCAGATACGGGCGTCGAATCAGGAGGAGAGGTTCTTCTCCCTGCTCAAAGGGCGCGCCCGTGATGTAAAGGTGCGCAGTACGGAGTTTGGATGGAAGAGCGACGCCGCGAGTCGCGTATCGTACCTGACTTTTCTGGCCGGCTACGAAGTCTTCAGAGCCGCAAGCATACTGGCCGTGGCCTTTTCCGATCTTAGTATAGGTATGATGCTGGCTGTTTTCGGCTACCTATGGTACATGGTGACGCCGGTGCAGGATATTTTGGGGATCCAGTACGCACTGCACAACGCAAGGGCGGCGATCGATCGCATTAACGAAGTTATGAGCATGCCCAAAGAGCCGCACTACCCGCACTTGAAAAACCCGTTTGAAGCCGAGAGGGTCGGGGTGCGGCTTCAGGGTGTCAGTTTCGGCTACTCCGCCGACTCTTTGGTGCTCAAAGATCTGAACTTCAGGGCAGAACCTTCCCAAAGAGTTGCGCTGGTAGGAGCCAGCGGTTCCGGAAAAACGACTCTGGCACAGCTGATAGTCGGCTTCTACCCGGTGGAGAAGGGGAGTCTCTTTTTCAACGATGTAGATGTAAAAGAGATAGGACTCGATGTCGTCAGGGAGCATGTAAACCTCGTGCTCCAAAGTCCCAAACTCTTTCACGATACGATAAGATTCAACATCACCCTCGGAAAAGATATCGACGACGGCAGAATCTGGGAGGCGCTGGAGATGGCTCAGATGAGAGAGGTGGTATCGCGTTTTGAAAAGGGGCTCGATACGGTCGTTGGACGTGAGGGAATCAAACTCTCGGGAGGCCAGCGCCAGCGGATCGCGATAGCCAGAATGATCACGGCCGATCCCAAGATCGCGATTCTGGATGAGTCGACCTCGGCTCTGGATGTGCATACAGAAGCACACCTTTACGAAGCGCTCGAACCATTTTTCGCTTCGCGCACCACTATCATGATAGCGCACAGGCTCAGCACGATCCGCAAAGCAGACTATATATACGTTCTTGAAAACGGCCGCATCGTCGAAGAGGGAACGCACGAAGAGCTGCTTGAAAAGGAGGGGGTCTATATGGGATACATTAAACAGTCGGAGGGTTGTCATGGAGTGGTTTGATGCCGTAATTTTGGGTATTGTCGAGGGTGTCACCGAGTTTTTGCCCGTCTCTTCCACGGGGCACCTGATTTTAGCTTCGAAACTGATGGGGATAGAACAGACCGATATACACAAGACTTTCGAGGTCGTCATACAGCTTGGATCGATACTTGCGGTTATCTTCGCTTTCAGAGAGAAGATCTTTACCAATCTCGAGCTCTGGAAGAGGCTCATTGTCGGATTTGTTCCCACAGCCGTACTCGGCTTCACCCTCTACAAGACGATAAAGTCGCTTTTCGCTCCGGAGACGGTGGCGTATATGCTCATTGCCGGCGGTATCGCTTTTATAGTCATCGAGCTCTTCTACAAAGAGAAAGAGCACCATGTGGCCCATGTGGAGGATGTGAGCTACAAACAGGCCTTCATGATCGGACTTTTCCAGTCTCTTGCCATGGTTCCGGGTACTTCGCGCTCGGGGGCTACGATAATAGGGGGGCTGCTCATAGGCCTCAAGCGCAAGACGGCCACGGAGTTCAGCTTTCTTCTGGCAGTGCCCACGATGCTTGCGGCGACAGCCTACGACATACTGAAAAACTACCGCCACTTCGCACTCGACGATGTACAGTCGCTGGCCATAGGTTTCGTTACGGCATTCATAGTGGCACTGATGATCATACGCTGGTTTCTTTCGTTCGTTAAAAAACATACTTTCATTCCTTTCGGAATTTATCGTATAATTGTGGGAATAATATTTTTGGCGGTTGTATTATGAGCGGATATTTCGACATGGCGGCACAGCTTTACAGCGACGGCGACAAGGGTTCGGCTTTCAACGCCTTTTTGGAGCTCGCTCTCGATGGAGATGTGAGGGCCCAGGCGATGGTCGGCTACATGCTTGAAAACGGTGAGGGGACCGAACGGAACATTCCCGAAGCTATCGGCTGGTACGAGCGTGCGGCCGCAGCGGGAAGCGATGTGGCCGACTTCAACCTCGGTCACCTTTTTAGAAGCGGAAAAGCGGGTGCGGTAGACGAAGGGCGCGCTTTCAACCACTTCATGAAAGCGGCGAGGGCCGGAAACGTGCACGCGATGTTCGAAACGGCCCAGATGCTGGAACACGGAGCCGGGGTCGCAAAGAGTCCCGAGCGGGCCGCCGTATGGTACGAGTCGGCCGCAAGATACGGCCATACCGAGGCGCAAAACTGCATAGGCGCAATGTACCAGGAGGGGCACGGTGTACCGCGCGATTACGAAAAGGCGAAAGAGTGGTACGAAAAGGCGGCCGAACGGAACCATCCGCGTGCCATGTACAACCTCGGTATGCTCTACGACAAGGGATTCGGCGTCGAAATAGACCGTGAAAAGGCGCTGGAGTGGTGCCGTAAAGCGGCACACGCCGGCCACGAAAAGGCAAAAGGTATTATACGAAGACTACAGGAAGAGGGGAAGATAATCTTTTGAGAAAACTGCTTCTTTTTCTGGCCGTTTTGGGTGTAGCTTACTGGGGGTATATCAACTTTTTCATCGAAAAGGAGCTCCAGGCCGTACCTGTGGAGAGGGTAGTCGGCGAGCCTTCCGCCGATCCGGTCGTAGAAGGGGTGGAGGCCAGGCTCTACCTAAACTCCCTGCGTCAGAAGGCGGGGCTGCCGTCGTTCTATAGAAACGAGTCGCTCGAAAAGGCGGCGGCTTCACACGCATCGTACCTGGCCAAAAACCGTGCGGACGGACACTACCAGACCATGGAACTTCCCGGCTTCAGCGGGAAGACACCGGCGGAGAGGGCCGTAAAGGCAGGCTATCCTTCAAGAATGGTAAAAGAGAACCTCTCGAGCGGAAACATCGACTTCAAAGACTCCGTAGACGGCCTCTTTTCGGCCATATACCACCGTTTCGGATTTTTGGATCCCGTGATGGACGAGATAGGCATAGCGTATGCCGAAGATATTTCGGGCAGGAGAATCTACGTATACGATATGGGCAACTACAGTGTGGCCGGACTATGCAGTGAAGAGGAGCGCCTTACGAAAGGGAGGTATATTACCGGTATCTGTGCGCAGGTAGATAAGAAGATTCCTTCGAGCAGATTCGAAAAAGTGCTCGATACGAACCGGAAGCAGTCCAAAGATATCATATTGTGGCCGTATGACGGGCAGGATGATGTTCCACCCGCCTTTTTCGAAGAGATCCCCGACCCTCTGCCGGGTTACTCCGTAAGCGGCTACCCGATAAGCATCGTCTTCAACGACCTCTACTTCAAGCGTGTGAAGGTCGTCTCGTTCAGACTCTACAGCGAAAGAAGCGGCGAGGAGGTTCCGGTGCGCCTGATGGATAGCGGAAGCGATCCGAACCTTCTTCTAAAAGAGAACCAGTTTGCCATATTTCCGCTCGAGAGACTCGATTACGATACGAACTACACGGCCGTCGTCAACTTTACTGCCGGCCCCAAAAGTTTCGAGAGGGAGTGGCACTTCAGGACGCGAAGTTTCGATGCAGATATTCTGAAGGTGGCTTCAGAGAGCGCGGAGTTCAAAATAGAGGCCGGCAAAAGCTATGTCCTCTACCTGCAGCCGCACGGCCCCAACGACCTTTTGAAAGATGTGGTTCATCCGCGGGGTACGGTGGTGGAGAGGATAGATGCGAACACCTTCATGCTCAAAGTCGCCGAAGGTATGAGCGGTCCGGTCGTCATAAAGGCAGGCGAAAGGAGAGTCAGGCTCGATATTTCAGGTAGTCCGGATCAGTAGATGGCGCGATAGTATGTCGTTCGCCCCTTATGCACCTTTTCGAAACCTTCGGGGGTAAACGAGACATCGGCGTGGCCGAGAAAGAGCACTCCACCCGGTTTCAGGACGCTTCGCAACCGGGAGACGGCCTCTCTCTTCTGCTCATCCGTGAAGTAGATCATCATATTTCTTGAAAAAACGGCGTCGAATTTTCCCAAAAGGGTGAACTCACGGTCGAAGATATTCTTATATACAAAGCTGGCATATCTTTTAAAGAGTCTATCTATACAGTACTCTTCGCCACTTCTGAAAAAACAGCTCTCTTTTACGGAATCGGGAAGCTGGGATACGGAGCGCTGCGAGTAGCATCCCCTCTCCGCGGCGGCGAGCGAGTCTGTGTTTATATCGATGCCCGTAATATGCAAAGAGGGAGGAATCGAGGCGTTTTCGTGCACGTAGAGTAGTATCGAATAGACCTCTTCGCCGCTCGAGCATGGAGCCGAGAGTATCGAAGAGCAGCGGTTGGAGCGGATATGTTCGGCGACGGCTTTGATCTGGTCGAGTTCGCGATAGAAGTAGGTTTCACCGACGGTCAGTGCGTTTATAAGCGATCTTTTTGTCCGTTCCGAATCTCTATATTTTGCAAACAGCTCTCTGAATGAGTTGAATCCGTTTTTTATCGCGAAGCGCTCCAGCTTGCGAACGGTGATCGCCTCCTGTCTGCGATAGTCGAGGCCGTACTCCCCTTTTATCTCTTTTAGCAACTCTTTCGCATCGCTAACGTCGAAGTTTTGACGTATTGGTGCAGGGCCGCCGCTTCGCTCATGCGGACCGGTTTTGTCTCTTTTGAACCACGATAACATCAGACTTCTCTCCTTATGTACTCCACGATATCCCATATCGGTGCGATTTTTTGAGCCGCACCCAGCTCCGCGGCCGCTTTCGGCATTCCGTAAACCGGGGATGTGGACTCGTCCTGTACGACCGTTTTGTGCCCCCTCTCCTTCAGTTTCAGAAGACCGCGGGCGCCGTCCGAACCTATACCGCTAAGCACAAAAGCGCAGATACGAACCTTTTCGAGATCCGCGGCAGAGAGAAAAAGGGTATCTATGGTCGGGTGGTAAAAACCATCTTCGCAATCAACCGTCTCAAGATAAATCTCCCTGCCGCTTTTGTGTAGTACGGCGGTATCGCTTAGAATATATATCGCGCCTTTTTCGAGGCTGACTCTGCCCTCCGCAAATAGGGAGGGCGGAGCGCTTATACGGCCGAGCCTGCCGGCAAACGAAGCGAGAGATATTTTGTCCATATGTTGTGCAATGACAACGGCGGCATCGATTTTGCGCGGCAGTGAGGAGGCGATGGACTCTATGAGCCCCGGCCCCCCTGTGGATGCGCCGATCAGTATCAGTTTTTCAGGTATTGGGTTATTCAAATTTTCTTCCTGCATTAATATGTAGATC
>JALSXE010000480.1:0-6708 GCA_027072755.1 Campylobacterales bacterium
GTTTCGTCTACATATCCCAGCTCATTCCCTCGAAAAAAGAGGCGAAAGATATTCGAATATACAGAATGCGCGACGGTGATCTCGTGCAGATCATCTACGGCAAAAGCGCCATATTCGACGGCAGCAGATGGCTCATAGCGGATGCGAAGATTGTGACCAAGCCCCATGTGGATGGGCTCTCTTCCCAGGGGCTCGAAATAGAGCATAAAAACGGAGTTCAGACACTTGAAGGGTTCAAGCCGAAAATTCTGACCTCCGTCTTCGAAGGGAAAAGATACTACACGATCCAGGATGCCTACGATGCGCTAAATCTGCTGATATCGCAGAAGCTTGAGACGTCGAAAGTCCGTTCGATTCTCTACTACATGGTCGTATCACCCTTTTTCGCAATGTCTCTTGTGATCATATTTTTCCTCTCTATTCCGCCGCATGCTAGAAGTACCAATCTGCTGCTGGTCTCTTTCGTTCTAACCGGAACGACCCTCTTTGTCTGGGGTATCATTTATCTTCTCTACCGCATAAGCCTGAGCGGCGTAATATTGCCCGAGCTCGGAACGGTTGCCGCGACAGCACTGCTTGCGGCCGTAGCGCTCTACAACTATATGTTCAAGACCGCCGGATAGTCAGATACGGAGCGAAACAAAAAGGCAACGTAACGGCAGTCGAGGCGGTATGACGATCGGCTGTTTCGTTTTCATTCGTTTTGCATGAGAGGGCACCATATTTCGGGTGAAATCTCTACTTTAACGATTTTTTGATAAAATACCCATATTTACGTAAAATCCTGATGTTAGCCTTTTGCAATCCACTTTTCGAAATCGGAGATTTCGAAGATAGTGGGATAGCGGGCAGGCCGGCTCCCGCAAATTCCGGGCTTTGACCGAAATAGCGCAGAGGTCGGTTTTCAGTATTGAAAAAATTTTCAGTTAAAGGCCTTTCTTGATCGACTTCAAAGCACTTGCAGAGAAATATGACACGCCGCTGTACGTATATGACTTCGCGCATATAACAAGACAGTACGAAGAGCTGAAAAAAGCCTTCTCCGGAAGAAAGTCTCTCATAAGCTACGCCGTCAAGGCAAACTCCAACCTCTCCGTGATTTCGCATCTTGCCGAACTCGGGTCCGGTGCCGATTGCGTCTCGATAGGCGAAGTTCGCAGAGCGCTGCTCTCCGGTATTCCGAAGTATAAAATAATCTTCAGCGGAGTCGGCAAGCGAGACGACGAGATCGAAGAGGCTCTGAGGGAGGATATTCTGCTTTTGAACCTCGAGAGCGAAGCGGAGATGGAGCGCGTCGAAGAGATCGCGAAAAAGATCGGCAAAGAGGCCAGAATAAGCATAAGGGTAAATCCAAATATCGACCCCAAAACACACCCGTACATATCTACCGGTCTGCATGAAAACAAATTCGGTGTAGATCTCGAAACGGCCAAGCGTATGTATATACGCGCCAACAACTCCGGGCATCTGGACCCGGTAGGGGTACATTTTCATATCGGTTCCCAGCTTACCGAACTGGACCCGATAAAAGAGGCCGCAGCGATCGTCGCCGATCTCGTTCGCAGCCTGAAGGCGATAAAGATCGATATCCGCTTTTTCGACGTGGGCGGCGGGATCGGAATCGTATACGATGACGAGAAGACGATAGAGCCTTACGACTATGCCCAGGCGATATTTTCGGTTCTGCACGGACTGGACGTGACGGTCGTCTGTGAGCCGGGGCGCTTCATGGTCGGAAACAGCGGCTTTTTCCTGACGCGGGTGCTTTATGAAAAGGTCAACGAAGGGAAAAGGTTCGTCATCGTCGACGGCGGTATGAACGACCTTCTGCGCCCGAGTCTCTACAACGCCTACCACAGAGTAGAGGTGGTTGGCAAAAGCGGTGAGTGTAGCGAAGCGGACCTGGTGGGCCCGGTATGTGAAAGCGGCGACTTCTTCGCGAAAAGTCGTATGCTGCCTGCAACCGAACCGGGCGATCTGGTGGTTGTGCACAGTGCCGGGGCCTACGGCTTCGTCATGGCAAGCAACTACAATACACGCCCAAGACCGGCCGAAGTGGCGATCGTGGAGGGGAAAGAGCGCTGCATAAGGGCGAAAGAGAGTTTCGAAGATCTTATCAGACTGGAGAAGATGTGCCTATAAAAGGGTTTATGATCGATGTGCAGGGAACACTGATCGACGATATCGACAAAAAACCGATCGCCGGCTCGTTGGAGGTGATAGCATCACTTAGAGAGAGGGGGTTCCCCTTTGTTCTCGTGACCAACAATACAAAGATGGAGAGTAATGAGTTTCGCTCATACCTGAGGAGCCTCGGCTTCGACTTTTCGGACGATCAGTATCTCGACCCCCTTATGGTGCTTGAAGAGAGATTGCCCCCGTGTCCGGTCGCTGCCTATGGAACGGAGCCCTTTTTGAGAGTGTTGCGGCTGCGCGGCTACAGGCTCGAGTATGACTCTCCGGAAGCCGTACTTGTCGGCATAAAGGAGGATTTTTGCAACGATGAGTTTGCGACAATGATAGAGGCGCTTCTGCGAGATGCCAGGCTCGTCGGCATGCATGAGACCTCGCTTTACTCCAAAAACGGCCGCAGGTATCCGGGTGTCGGAGCGCTGCTTAGGATGCTCTCTTTTGCAACAGGGCGCGGATACGATGTCGTGGGAAAACCGAGCTACGGCTTCTATGGCGAGGCTATGCGCAGACTTAAGGCGCAGAGGGGGTCCATAGAGCCGGATAGCGTCGTCATGATCAGCGACGATCTGGTCGGAGATCTGAAGGGAGCCAAAGAGATGGGTATGCGTACCGCTCTGGTTCTGAGCGGAAAGGTGGCCTCCGTCGAAGAGGTAGAGGAGCAGTTGAAGCAGGTGGAGCCGGAGTGGGTCTGCGCCGATGTAACGGAGTGGTTTAAATCTTACGAAAGAGGTGCCGCATGAGCCTTGAAGAGCTGAGAAAGCAGATTGACGAGATAGACGACAGGTTGCTGGAGCTGCTCAACAGGCGCATAAGTATTGTTCAGAAGGTAGGTGAACTCAAGCATAGAACTGGCGCGTCCATCTACAGGCCCGAGCGTGAGAAGGCGATAATAAAGAGACTGGTCGAGAGAAACGGCGGCCCTCTTACGGAGGCGGCGATAGAGGCGATTTTCCTGGAGATTTTTGCGGTCGCCAGAAACTTTGAACAGCCGCAGCGCGTCGCATATCTGGGCCCGGAAGGGAGCTTTACGCATCAGGCCGCCGAAAACCGTTTCGGTGCCATGAGCGAATATATCCCCCTTCACTCGATTCCGGCCGTTTTCAAAGCGGTCCATGCCGACAGGGCACGCTTCGCCGTTGTTCCTATAGAGAACAATACCAACGGCTTCGTCGGCGAGACGCTTGACGAACTTGCCAAGAGCGATCTTAAAATAGTGGCCGAACTATACCTGCCCATACACCACTCTTTCGTTACCAAAGCGCACCATCTGCATCAGGTAAAGAGGATCTACTCCAAAGATATAGCGTTCAACCAGTGCAGAAGCTTTTTGCTCGAACATGAGCTCGACACCGTGGAGTACGTTCCGGTCGAGTCTACAGCCAAAGCCGCAAGACTGGCCGCGAACGACAGCGAGAGTGCGGCTATCTGTTCGCACATAGCCGCCAAACTCTACAAAGTGCCGGTAATGTTCGAAAACATAGAGGATAACCATAGGAACAGAACCCGCTTCATTATTCTGAGCGACTTCGAAAACGAGCCGAGCGGATCGGACAAAACCTCCATTCTCGCGAAGCTTTCTGACAGACCCGGAAGTCTATACGAGTTTCTGCGTAGTTTCCACGAAGCCGGCATCAACCTCAAAAAGATAGAGAGCAGGCCCGCATCTTTGGAGGCGGAGTTCGACTACTGGTTCTATATCGATTTCGAGGGCCATAAGGATGAGCCGGCTATCAGGGAGGTCCTGCTCAAGCATAAAGAAGAGATCAAATATCTGGGCAGCTATGTCCAGAACGGTTAAGGAATAGAATGAAATTCAATCCGGTTATCGAGCATCTTAAAACTTACGAGCCCGGCAAGCCGATAGAGCTCGTCGTACGGGAGTTCGGCATAGAGCCGTCGCAGATAGTCAAGCTCGCCTCAAACGAAAATCCGTACGGATGCAGCCCCAAAGCGGCGAAAGCGGTACGGGAGGCCGCAGAGCTGATGTACCGCTACCCGGACGATACGATGACGGGGTTGAAAAGTGCGCTTGGTGCCCGTTTCGGAGTTGAGAACGACAACTTGATCATCGGTGCCGGCAGTGACCAGGTGATCGAATTGGCATGTAGAGCGAAACTTTACGGCGGAGCGAAGATTCTGCAGAGCGAGATAACTTTCGCGATGTACCAGATATACGCGGCCCAGTGCGGAGCCTCTATCGTCAAGGCGCCGGGAGTCGCACACGATCTCGATGCCATGTTTGATCTCTACAGAGAGCATAAACCGGAGATAATTTTCGTATGTGCGCCCAACAACCCGACCGGAGACTGTCTCGACAGGGTAGATATAGAGAATTTCATAGACGCGATAGATAGAGATACCCTTGTCGTCCTCGACGGGGCCTACCAGGAGTATGCGGCTTACAAAGATGGCTTGAAAGCGCTCGATCCCGCAGCCATGATAGCGAAATTTCCCCATCTTCTCTATCTGGGGACCTTTTCTAAGGCGTACGGACTCGGGGGTATGCGTGTCGGTTACGGCATCGCGGACGAGGAGATCATCAGAGGACTCTACAAACTGCGGCCGCCGTTTAACGTGACGACTCTGAGCCTGATAGCGGCCGAAACGGCTCTCACGGACGAGGAGTTCGTGCAGATGACGCTTGAAAGCTGTTTCGAGCAGATGCAGAGGTATGAAGCTTTTGCGGAAAAGTTAGGCATAGGGCTCATAGAGAGCTATACAAATTTCATAACCTATCTGCTCGAAGGCGTAGCCGACTCTACGGAACTAAGCGATGCGCTGCTTCGAAGAGGGATCATCGTTAGGGATTTGAAGGGCTACGGCATCAATGCCATACGGATCACGATCGGCAAACCGGAGGAGAACCTCCGCTTTTTCGAAGAGATGGAGCGACTGCTCGATAGTGGGGAAAAATGAATTTCAAAGATCTGGCAACACAGCTTACTCGTCTTTATGAGCGGCTAAATCGTGCGCAAAAACTCGTAATACTCGGGACGCTGATTGCCGTAATCGGTTTTGTCGTCTTTCTGGTGCTTTACACATCATCCTCGCGAAATTCCGACTATGCCGTTCTGTTCGATCACCTGAGCAGCAAGGATGCGGCTCTCGTCATACAGGAGCTCTAAAAAGAGGGTGTTCCCTACAAGATTCCGAAAGACGGTGTCATAGAGGTACCTCGTGACACGGTTTACAAGGTAAGGATCGATGTCGCATCGCAGGGGATTCCGAAAGAGAGTCATGTCGGATTCGAACTGTTCGATACACAGCAGTTCGGCTCTACGGATTTCGATCAGAAAGTAAAGTTTTTAAGGGCACTGGAAGGGGAGCTATCCAGGACGATTCAGAGCCTTCAGCCAATTGAGAGCGCATCGGTACACCTCGCACTGCCCAAAGAGAGCGTCTTTGTCTCGAAATCGACACCACCCAGCGCTTCGGTAGTGGTGAAAACGGTTGAGGGAATGCGTCTTACCAGAAAGCAGATAACCGGTATAAAGAATATTGTGGCTGCCGCGGTCGCTAACCTCTCCCCGCAAAATGTGAAAGTTGTCAACGAATATGGAGAGCCGCTTAATGAAGCCGGTGCGGAAGGCGTGGACGGAGATCTTGCGAAGCTGCAGATAGAGTATAAGAACCGATACGAATCCGCATACGAGAGAAAGATCGTAAATATACTCGCACCCTTTATCGGCTCCAAAGATAGAGTGGTTGCCAAGGTGACGATAGATTTCGACTTTTCACAAAGAGAGAGCGTGCAAGAGCGGTACGACCCTGAAAACGTAGTCAGAAGCGAACAGAGTATGGAGGAGAAGAGAGAGGGTGCTGCTCCGGCGCAGACCGGAGGGGTTCCGGGTGCAGTGAGCAATATCGGTCCGGTGCAGGGAATAGAGTCCTCTTCGCAAAAGGAGAAGTATCAGAAGTCCACTACAACCACCAACTATGAGATCTCGAAGACCGTTTCGAACATCAAGGGCCCGTTCGCGACCATCAAACGGGTAACGGCTGCCGTAGTGGTCGACGGTAAATATATACCGTCCGAAAACGGGGGTTTGCAGTATACACCCAGAGCGCCGGAGGAGCTGGACAAAATCGCATCACTCGTAAAGCAGGCGATAGGTTTCGACAAAAACCGCGGAGATGAGGTGAGCGTCTCCAATTTCAAGTTTGAATCTGTGGCGAAACGGATGGAGCCCAATGCCTACAGATCGGCCGTATCGACGTTTTACTCCTATATAGAGCCGATCATGCCGATATTGAAGTACCTGCTACTGGCACTGGTGCTCTTCTTCTTCTATAAAAAAGTGATCGTTCCGTTCAGCGAACGAATGATGGAGATTCCCGTACAGGAGACGACGGAAGGGGAGCCGGTTCTGAGTCTCGGCGAGGAGGAGCACGAGTCGCTGACGGAGAAGTTTACGGAAATGCGAAAGAAGGTCGAGGAGCAGCTTGGGCTCACCGAAGAGTTCAGCGAAGATGAACTAAAATACGATATATTGCTTGAAAAGATAAAAGAGATGG
>JALSXE010000481.1:0-1629 GCA_027072755.1 Campylobacterales bacterium
GTTCCGGGGCGTGCCGCTTCGAGCAGCCAGAGCATCTCGTACGAGCAGTTTCGGGTAAAGAAGTAGTACGGCGAGCGGACATCCTTGATCTCCCAGATATGCTCGAACATCCTGAGCGTCTCCTCTTTGGTGAGGTTCAGGTCGTACTCCCAGATATCCCTGTTTTCGGTATCGCGGTACTCTTTCAGCTTGTCGTAGTAGGGCAGAAGCGAATACTTTCCGTCGTAGCCGCCGAAGAGCCCTTTCAGCGCGAATACCACGCCGTTCTCCCTGTTCGGGTCGGCATCGGCGGCGTAGTTGACCGCATACGAGAGCAGCCTCGAGTTGTACGAAGAGTTTATACGCACAAACGTGTGGCCGAACATCGAAGCGGGCGAGTTTATATGAGCGGACGGAAATACAAGTGTGGCCGATTCCGGGTCTACCCTCTTCAATATCTTTTCATACTCCCTGCACTCAGCTTCGGGCAGATCTTTCAGGTTCAGTCTCTGCGTAAGCCACCTCTTCCTGGCCGGATACCTGCAGGCTGTGGAGTTGTCGTCTGCCGCCTCTTCGCCGTAGAGCGCTTTTATAGTAGCCACGAGCTCATCTTTTTTACTGACTCTGCCGTTTTCGGAGATGAAAAACGAGTCGTCCTCTATTTCGCTCTCACCGCCGCTGTAGTGTAGAAGAAGCGCCCAGTATCTATCTTCATATATCCTCTTTTGCAGGGCCTCTTTCAGGGCCGAATCTACCGGTGCGGCGAAGAGAATAGATGAAAACAGTATAGAAAGATAGATCACGTACTTTTTAATGGGTCGGTCCTGTAGGAAGATTTGAAAGGGCGTAAAAACGCCCTTTTTCGATGCTTAGTTTATAGAGGATATGTTGTCGAGAACGTCAGACATCTCTACGTTTTTGCTGACGTAGATTTTGTTGTAGTTCGCCTGCAGAGAAGCCGAGAATGCGGCTTTGTCTTCCACGTTCAGAAGCTCGGCGAGAGTATCGAGTGTTTCACCCTGCCCCATTGCGATCTCTTTTGCGAGTGTATCCATATTTGAAGCTACAAACTCCTGCGCTCTCTCGTTCATTACCAGTTTTGTCTTTTTACATCCGAGAGTACCGCTTGTGATACCGAAAGTCTGGTTGCCGGATGTTCCGTTTGTAGTAGCCTGGAGAGCCAGCATAACCGCAGAGCTGTCATCTTTGATGAGCATGGCACCGAGGCCACAGCCTGTCTGATCGTTTACACCTGCAAATGCGGATGAGCCGATTACGGCCGCAGCTGCAACCGTTACAAGAATTTTTTTCATTTTAACTCCTTCATTTTTTACCTATGCCGGAAATAGCGGCAAAAGGCTCGATTGGATGGATTTATACCCTCTCCGATTTACCGATACCGCCTGCCGTACAACATTCGATTCCCCGAAATTAGCCAATCATAGAACAGGTTGACCACAAGAGTAGGAACGGCTAAGAATCAAAAAAGTCGAATCGAAATGTTTCTACGGCAGACGAATATCTATTTACGGCTGTTGCCGGTACTGTTTGGGACACCATCACCTACTTCAAACCGTAATATGCCCTTCAGTTCAACAATAGAAACTGACAAGAAATTGTATACATAATTGGTTAAACAACCTTTTAAGT
>JALSXE010000482.1:0-6604 GCA_027072755.1 Campylobacterales bacterium
ATGTGGTAGACGGCGGCGCCAAACCGCTCTACGTCAAAAAAAGCAAAAAGAGTGCGTAAATGTTTATAAACAAGCTGATAGGTGTATTTTCCAACGATCTGTCGATAGATCTCGGTACGGCCAACACCCTTGTTCTGGTCAAAGGCAACGGAATAATAATAAACGAACCGTCCGTGGTGGCCATACAGACCGATAAATACGGTCGTGAAAAGGTGCTTGCGGTAGGCCAGGAGGCCAAAGAGATGGTGGGGAAGACGCCCGGAAACATAAGGGCCGTCCGTCCGATGAAAGACGGGGTCATTGCCGACTTCGACATAACCGAAAAGATGATACGTTACTTTATAGAGAAGGCGCACCATAGAAAAACCTTCATAAGGCCCAGAATCATTGTCTGTGTGCCTTTCGGTCTTACGCAGGTCGAGCGCAAGGCCGTTCGCGAATCGGCGCTCAATGCGGGCGCGAGGGAGGTTTTCCTGATAGAGGAGCCCATGGCCGCCGCCATAGGGGCGGGACTTCCCGTAAAAGAGCCGCACGGGAACCTCGTGGTAGACATAGGGGGCGGAACCACCGAGATCGGCGTTGTTTCACTCGGAGGGCTGGTCATAAGCAAATCGATACGTACCGCCGGAGACAAGATAGACCAGGCTATAGCCGACTACGTAAAACGCAAATACAACCTTCTCATCGGGGATCGGGTCGCCGAAGAGATAAAGATAGAGATCGGCAGTGCGCTTCCTCTCGACGAGGAGGTCTCCATGGTGGTAAACGGTCGCGACCAGGTGAGCGGACTTTTGAGCTCCATAGAGCTTACGAGCGAGGATGTCAGGGAGGCGATGAGAGAGCCGTTGCGTGAGATCGGCGACGCGCTTAAGGATATTTTGGAGGTCACGCCTCCCGATCTCGCCGGTGACATAGTCGAAAACGGCATAGTCCTCACAGGCGGCGGCGCACTGATAAGGATGCTCGACAAATACTTCTCCGATATAGTGAAACTGCCCGTATATGTGGCTGAAGAGCCGCTTTTGGCCGTAGCTAAAGGAACCGGACGCGTACTGGAAGAGATAGATCTTCTCCAGCAGCTTTCGTATGAATAGGTTCAACCGCAAGATTACGCTGCTCGTTCTGCTGGGGATAGTGATACTCTTCTCTCTCTACAGCTCCTCGGTCAGAACTCTCTTTGTCTCGTTTACTTCGACACTTCGCTCTCTATACCTCGATCTTACCCACGGCGTCGAGAAGAGGGTGGAGGAGCACCTTTTTCAGGTCGAAAGGATAGAAAATCTGCAAAAAGAGCTGAAGCGGCTTCAAAAGAGACTTCTTCTGTGCAGAAGCGATGCGGCTAAATATCGTTCGCTGAAAGAGGCGATGGACATAGAGTCGGATTCGAACGCTACGTTCGAAATCGTCAGGCCTCAGGGGTACGCAATGGTAGGAAACTTTCAGCAGCTCTGGCTCGACGGTTTCAAAAACTTCGATCCTGCGAAAAACTACGGTGTCGTAAGAGACGGTTATGCCGTAGGTATCGTGGTCGAAAAGAGCCGGCGGCCGCTTATGATCCTTGCGGGTGATCCGGATTGTACGTTCGCCGTATATATAGGCGGTGCGCGCGCACCCGGAATAGCGACCGGTATGGATGCGAGAGGGATGGTGGTAAAATATATACCGCAGTGGCTTAAGCTGAAAGCCGGCGACGAGGTCTCCACGAGCGGACTGGACCATATTTTCCCGCCGGGGATACCTGTGGGAAGGGTTGTTTCGACCCGTAAGATGCAGGGGTTCCAGAACGCCTATATAGAGCTCTACGGAGATACGCTCCATCCAGATTTCGTATGGGTCACTTCGGTGGGCGAATCCGCCGCCGAAAGCGATTCGTAAGAGCCGATTTAGTAGAATTATAAAATTTCTCAAAGGAGTGCTCCTTTATGCCAAAACGAGACGATATCGAGACCATTCTCCTGATCGGGTCGGGGCCGATCGTGATAGGGCAGGCCTGTGAGTTCGACTATTCGGGTACACAAGCGGCAAAGACGCTCAAAGAGCTCGGTTATCGCGTTGTCCTGATAAACTCCAACCCCGCTACGATAATGACCGACCCGGAGTTTGCCGACCGCACCTATATAGAGCCTATAAACGAAGAGATCATCTCACGTATTATCGAAAAAGAGAGTGTCGATGCGATACTCCCCACGATGGGAGGCCAGACGGCCCTGAACGTCGCCATGAGCATGCACGAAAAAGGGATGCTCGAGGGGGTGGAGTTTCTGGGAGCCGACCCTGAAGCGATAAAGAAGGGCGAAGACCGCCAGGCCTTCAAAGAGGCGATGATAAAGATAGGGATGGACCTTCCAAGGAGCCGCTACGCCTATTCGATGGAGGAGGCGACGGCCGCAGCCGAAGAGATAGGCTTTCCGCTCATCATCCGCGCATCCTATACGCTTGCCGGCGGCGGCAGCGGTGTGGCATACAATATCGACGAGTTCAAATCTCTGGCGAAGGCGGGACTCGATGCCAGCCCGATAAGCGAGATTCTCATAGAAGAGAGCCTGCTCGGGTGGAACGAGTACGAAATGGAGGTCATTCGTGACCGGGCGGATAACTGCATTATCGTCTGTTCGATAGAAAACCTCGATCCGATGGGTGTCCATACCGGCGACTCCATCACCGTCGCTCCGGCGTTGACGCTAACCGACAAAGAGTACCAGCGTATGCGTGACGCGAGCTTTAAAATTCTTCGTGAAATCGGTGTCGATACCGGCGGCTCCAACGTGCAGTTTTCGGTCAATCCCGAAACCGGCAGGATGATAGTGATAGAGATGAACCCGAGGGTGAGCCGCTCTTCGGCTCTGGCATCGAAGGCGACAGGCTATCCGATAGCTAAAGTTGCGACTCTTCTGGCGGTAGGTTACACTCTCGACGAGATCAAAAACGACATTACCGGAACACCGGCCAGTTTCGAACCTGTAATCGACTACATCGTTACGAAAATACCTCGCTTCACCTTCGAAAAGTTTCCGCAGGCGGACTCGACCCTGACCACCTCCATGAAGAGTGTCGGCGAAGTGATGGCGATAGGTCGTACCTTCAAAGAGTCTGTACAAAAAGCGCTCTGCTCACTCGAGACCGGTCTAATCGGTTTCGATCCGGTCGTTTGTGACGAAGAGACGCTCAGACGTGAAATAAGAAGGCCGAACGAAAAAAGGCTTCTGTACATTGCCCAGGCTTTCAGGGAAGGGTACGGTGTAGAGGAGATCTTTTCGCTCAGCAGGATCGATCCGTGGTTTTTGAGGCAGATAGAGCAGATCGTGGAGATGGAGCGGCTCATAGATATAGAGATCCTTCAAAACGCCTCTCTTTTGAGGCGCCTTAAAAGCGACGGCTTCAGCGACGCAATGATCGCGAAGATAATAAACGAAAAAGAGAATATGGATCTCGGCGAAAACGACGTATATGCGGCACGCAAGAGCCTCGGAATAGAGCTGGAGTACAACGAGGTCGACACATGCGCGGCCGAATTCAAGGCTCTGACCCCGTATCTCTACTCGTCTACGAACATCATGGCGCTTCCTAAAAGAGCCGAAGAGGAGAAGGGGAGCGACAAAGAGAAGGTGCTCATAATAGGCGGCGGGCCGAACCGCATTGGGCAGGGAATAGAGTTCGACTACTGCTGCGTACACGCCTCTTTCGCCCTTGCGGATATGGGAATTACCTCTATTATGTACAACTGCAACCCCGAGACGGTCTCTACCGACTACGATACAAGCGACATCCTCTACTTCGATCCGATCGACTTCGAGCATGTAAGAAGTGTAATCGAAAGCGAGAAGCCGGACGGAATCATTGTCCATTTCGGCGGACAGACACCTTTGAAGCTTGCGAAAAAGATCACATCGATAGGCGGAAAGATCGTCGGTACCAGCGCCAAGGTGATCGACGAGGCGGAAGACCGCGAGAAGTTTTCGGCGTTTATCAACGCCCTTGGGCTCAAACAGCCCGAAAACGGAACCGCTTTCACTAAAGAGGAGGCGTTTGCGATAGCGTCAAGAATAGGCTACCCGGTGCTCGTGCGCCCGAGTTACGTGCTGGGCGGACGGGCCATGCGTACAGTCTACAACGAAGGTGAGCTGAAGGAGTATATGGACGAGGCAGTGAGTGTGAGCAACGAGTCTCCCGTACTTATCGACAAGTTTCTAGACCACGCCATTGAGCTCGATGTAGACGCCATTAGCGACGGCAAAGAGGTGTACATCGGCTCGATCATGCAGCATATAGAAGAGGCGGGTATACACTCCGGCGACAGCGCATGTTCGCTACCGACGGTATCGATAGATGAAAAGCTTGTAAAAGATGTCGAAAATCAGACCAAGGCCATCGCCCTCGGCCTCGGAGTCAAAGGGCTTTTGAACATTCAGTACGCTATCTTCAAAGATGAAGTATACCTGATAGAGGTCAATCCCAGAGCCAGCCGTACCGTACCTTTCGTATCGAAAGCGACGGGGGTACCGCTCGCCAAAGTCGCCACCAGGGTCATGATAAAAGGCGATCTGCGCGAGGCTCTGGAGTTTTACGACACATTCGGCGTCGTAACCGACGACGGTAACGTTTTGAAACCGAAACTCAAAAACCATATAGCCGTAAAAGAGGCTGTCTTCCCGTTTAACAAACTCACCGGCTCAGACCTCATTTTGGGACCGGAGATGAAGTCTACCGGTGAAGTGATGGGTATAAGCGGGACCTTCGGTCTAAGCTTCGCGAAGAGCCAGTTTGCCAGCAAGAACCATATTCCGACATCAGGGACTCTCTTTATGTCTCTGACCGACCATGATAAACCGGAGGCGGGATCGATAGGAAAGATCTTTACCGATCTAGGCTTTAAGATCGTAGCCACTTCCGGTACGCAAAAGGCTCTCGAAGAGGCGGGAGTAGAGGCAGAGACGGTTCTAAAGATTTCCGAAGGGCGGCCCAACGTGGAGGATCTGCTCAAAAACGGTGAGATAGATGTCGTTTTGAACACTTCCGACAACAAGGCCAGCAAAGATGACGCCCGTCGCATCAGACAGGCCGTACTCCGTTTCGATATACCGTACTTTACCACTCTCGCGGCCGCAAAAGTATCCGCGGCGGCGATAGAGGAGATAAGAGAAGACGGTGCACTCGAGCCGAGGGCGATACAGGACTACCTGAGAGAGTGATGCGTCCCGACCTGGTATATCTGGTGCAAACCGATACGACGGCAGGTTTTCTTTCGCAGTCGAAAGAGAGGCTTGCGAAAGCGAAAGGGCGTCCCCTCAACCTCCCTTTTCTTAAGGCTGTAGCAAGGCTATCGGCGCTTCGTGAGTGCGGTCGCACTCCTTCAAAGTTTAAAAACATGGTCCGCAGAAGTAGAAGAAGATCATTCATCCTTCCAAACGGCACCTCTTTCAGGGTTGTGAGCGGCAGGCATCGCGACTTCATAGAGAAGTTCGGGTGGTGCTACTCTACATCGGCCAACAGGCACGGTGAGCCGTTCGACGAAAAGTATTCGCTGGATCACTGCGATGTTGTGGTAGAATCAAAGGAGGGATTCCACTCCGCCAAAGCGTCCGAAATCTGGCGCCTCGGAAGAGAGAAGAGGTTGAAAATAAGATGATAAAGTTTGTTACGACGCTACTCTACGGCCTGCTTTTCTGGATGGCTTTCGTATTCATCTTCTATGCCGGATTGATGGTCAACTATATCAAAGCTTACAACATCCCCGTGTTCTTCAACGAATTTTTTATAGACAACCAGCAGTGGTGGCTCTGGATATTTGGAGTTCTTCTGTACGGCGCGCTCTTTATGGTAAAAAACAGAAAGAGGGATAAGTCGATCTTCTATCTTCTGTCGTTTCTGATCGCCGCACTTCCGTGGATACCCGATTTCGGAGACCGTATCGGCAGGGCCCTTTTTGCGAAAGAGAACCTGAGCTACCGTTTCGACCATACGCGGGTCGACTCCGTCACGCTCCTTTATTCGGGAAGGGGGTACGACTACGTACTTCTGCCGAACGGTAAAAAGAGCGCCGTTAAGTACCCCTCTTCATACAGGGCGAAGGGCGCGGCATATTGAAAGATCGGCCGATGAATTTGCCTCTATGACTCTTCGTGCTCTCTCATTAACCGATACTCCTGTTCGACCCTTTTTATCTCCTGTCTGTTAGGTACTTTTCTTCCGGCGATATACCCGACGATATTTCCGTTTTCATCGAGTTTCGGTTTGATCCATACGATGACCCAGTAGTACTTTCCGTCTTTGCGCATGTTTTTGACGTAACCTTCCCACATATCGCCGCGCTTTATCGTCTCCCACATCTTTTTGAAAGCGGCTTTCGGCATATCGGGGTGACGGTTTATGCTGTGGGGCGAGCCTATGAGCTCCTCTTTGTCGTAACCTGTCATCTCTCTGAATTTACGGTTCGCGTAGGTTATGATTCCGGAGGTGTCGGTCTCCGTTATCATCACCCCTCCGTCGAATGGAACCTCTTCGTTCACCGGTTTCGGTTTTACTATCTTCCTGCCTGTCAGAGAGTTGATTACATGGGCCATCTTCTATTGCCTTTCATAATATTTGTTTTTTTATGGCATATTAT
>JALSXE010000483.1:0-6584 GCA_027072755.1 Campylobacterales bacterium
TGTCCTCTTCTAATTCTATTCCAAATTACTATTACAAATCCTAAATAAACACTCCACAAATATTTTGGATAAAACTTACGAGTAAAAACAACCCTGTTTTTAAGCCCATAATAATCAGAAAGCTCACTTTTATTTTTACCTTTAGAACTTGAACCAATACTTCCCCCTTCTTTATGATAGACCTTACTTTCCCAACAATATCCTATTTGGTAACCTTTTTGTTTTCCTCTTAGAACCCAATCCATTTCTTCAAAATACAAGTAATAATCCTCACACATTAAACCCACTTCTTTTATAAAATCTTTGCTGACCAACATAGATGCTCCAATAATATAGTCTATTTTATCAAGGATATTTTCGTTATCATATTGTCCTTTATCTTCTTCAAAAACTCCTAAATGCTTAGCTACAGCAAACCATTTATTATATATTCCTCCTATCCCCTGAATTATTTTAGGATTATCATAATAAAGAAGTTTAGAACCAACAATTCCTACCTTTTTACCTAATTTTTTGTATTTTTCAAAAGCCACGTTATGGCAAAACGAAGAAAAAGTGCGAAAGGTGAAGGTGTGGGAAAGAGGTATGACGCGATCTCGTCGAAGCATAAAGATTTTATTGAGAGGCAGAAGATCTTTTTCGTAGCCACGGCCGCACCGGAGGGGAGAGTGAACGTTTCACCGAAGGGGATGGATAGTTTAAGGGTCCTCGGCCCGAATCGTGTAGTTTGGCTCAATGTTACGGGCAGCTCCAACGAGACGGCGGCACATCTGCAAGAGTCTCCCCGTATGACCGTCATGTTCGCCGCATTCGAAGGAGATCCGAAGATTCTGCGTCTCTACGGGGAGGCGAGGGCCGTGTATGAGGCGGATGATGAGTGGAAGGATCTCATAGAGCTTTTTCCGCCGCTTCCGGGTGCACGTCAGATATTCGATATGAGAGTAGATCTGGTTCACACCTCGTGCGGTATGTCGGTTCCGATTTTCGAGTATGTTCGAGAGCGCGAAGATCTGAACCGCTGGGCTCTGAAAAAGGGAGAGGATGGGATAAAAGAGTACTGGAGAAAGAGAAACAGCGTAAGCCTCGACGGAAAAACGATAAAGATGCCCTGATAGCCGCTCTCTCTATTGCGGGAACTTTTCGGGTCCGAAGATTTTAGGTCGCTCTTCTGTCAAGGTTTCGAGAAAACTGACCACTTTTCTCACCTCTTCGATAGTGAGAGATCTGTCTCTGAAGAAAGGAGAACGCCCTTTCAGATCTTTGTAGCGTCCCCCATTTCCGCAAATATAGACCGCCTCCTCGAGAGTGTGTACCGAACCGTCGTGAAAATAGGGGGAGGTTTCGGCAACGTTTCTGAGCGTAGGAGTCTTGAAACTCCCTCTCCATATCGGATTTTTATTCAGAATGTACGCCCCCGGATCGTCGTCTCCGAGGGCGATGTTGTTTAGACTCTCGTTTGTGAAGTTGAATCCGCTATGGCACGATTTGCAGTGCCCTTTACCGGTAAAAATTTCGAATCCCTCTTTAGCCTCTTCGCTTATCGCCCTTTCGTCTCCTCGAACCCATCTGTCAAACGGCGACTCTTTGGAGACCACGGTCCGTTCAAACGATGCTATCGCTTCGGCTACAGTCTCTTTCGTAATGCCGCGCTCGGGAAACGCCTTTTCGAACAGGGTGACGTACCCCTCTATCTTTTTCAACTTTTTTACAAGCTTCTTTGCAGAAAGATCCATCTCCGCTTTCGCTTCTATGGGGCCGAGTGCCTGCTGCTCCAGAGAGTCGGCCCTTGCATCCCAAAAGAGTGTTTTCAGGTATGCGCTGTTGATGATGGTGGGGGTGTTTCTTGTTCCTTTTCTGCCCTCTATCCCGACAGCTTTGGGTACTCTGTCGGTCCAGTAGTAGTAGGGTATATGGCACGATGCGCACGATACCGTATCGTTGCGCGAAAGCCTCGGGTCGAAAAAGAGGAGCCTGCCCAGCTCAACCTTCTCTTTGGTCAAAGGGTTGTTTTTCGGTACCGGAATCTCTTCCGGTCTAACCCAGCGGCTCAGATCGGCCGCAAAGAGAGAGTAAAAGAGGATCGAAACGCAGAAAATGGCTCTTTTCATGATTGAATTCCGAATGCTTCGCTATATTTTAAAAACGGGCGACGCCGGTTCCCGATAAACGGCCCCGATTCGATCGAAGCCTTCATGTAAACTCCGACGCCGCCTCTTCTCTTCATAATATTATCCGATAACGGATAGTAATTGCAAGAGGCTACTATCCGTTTAGCCGGAGATTCCCCCTGCCGATATCTATCTCTCTATGACGAAAGTCGACGATCGCATCTACTCTTCCGGCGGCAGTGATATAGTTTACACACATTTTACATATATTTGCTAATCTCCGAAAGAGAGGCTCTGCTTATAACTTGGAGCTGTTGAAAGATCAAACGGAGAAAGGGGAGGTCGTGAAAAATATATTGAAAATCGTACTGATTTCTCTGCTTTGCACACCCGGCTTTTCCGCAGTGCAGCAGAAGAGTGTCTGGAGAGAGGCTACTTCCGTTTACGGCAGCAATGCCGACAGGTACCTATATCTTGCGCTGCCGCTAAGAGTGAAGGGGGATGGAAAAATTTTTCCTCTCGTAACGGATTCGCAAGCCTACTACGTAAAAGAGGCGCAATATTCGGTAACCGTAGACGACGGTGCCGGTAAAAAGAGTTATGATGTGGAGTTTGCCGTACGTAGGAGCGAATTGAACGTAAGAGGAGTGGTGAAAAATATTATCGTAGATATAGCGAGGAAGGATGTTTACGATATCGTATATAGATTGAAAGATGGTGAAAGAAGCGTAGAGTATCACAACTATTTCAAGAGTATTCCTGACAATACGGCGGTTCGTATCTTTCCCGGATTCTACGGCTCCAAACGCTTCGGAGTGTTTGAAAGAGCCGGGAGCGTGGGAGCGGGAGAGTATGTCGGATTGAAGATAGTCGACGGCAAAAGAGAGTATATAGAGATAGACCCCTCCCCCTTTACCGACCTGAAGGCAAAACCGTTCGAAAGCGGTGACCGATCGCTTAAAAGCAGAACTTCCTCGCTCGATTACGCTGCCGGTGAGTGGGACCTGATCTCCGAATTGAGGATCTGGAACATATTCCACTACGGTATCGAAAAACCGAAAGAGAGAAGACTGACCGGTTTTCTTAAGATAGAGTTTTATGTAAAGCCGCTGCCTGAACCGATACGGTTTGGCAACCTGGATCTTCCGTTTTCAAACGTATGGTACGGGGTAGACTATAGACTCTCCGCAGAAGAGGCCAAAGCGGCGATCATCGCCTCGGACCGCTCTTTGGTCCCCAAAAGGAGCCACTTCGTTTTCAAAAAGCGCAGCGAAAACGAGAGTGTCGGTCTGGATATAGAGATCGAGGTAAAGAGTATCGAGTTCGATAGGGTGATGGAGTAAAGGTTGCAGCGGCAATGGCAGGATCGACCGCAGAACAACTCTGTAATATTGCAGCAAAGATAACTTCTGTCGGCGTTCTGTGACCCGACGCTTTGCTGGATCTGTTGTTGAGTCTGTTCCAAACCTCCAATTTGCCTCTTTGAATATTGTATCGAATACTCCCTTTTTGGAAAGCACTGCAGTATCAATCCATTGGTATATTAATTGAAATTGAGTCATTTTTGCCGTTTCTGACGGGACTTTGTGAAGCGTAATCCCGAGATCTTTTGCGGGTTAATCAGTTGAATCTTCGCTCTACCAGTGTAAATTCAAACACTGTCTTGCCTGAGTCTTAAATTATTTTATGACTGTTATGCATAAATAATATATCAATATTATTCAAGTTTAATTCGGTATACTTACTAAACGGTAAGTAACGGGAAGCCGATATTTAAAACTGCATGCGGAGACTTTTTTTAAACCGGATTTGCATCTGCTGCTCTTTTAATATGGCAGAGTAGGCAGTGGATGTTAAAACCGGAAATAGAGGTATAAATCGGCGGCATATATATTAGTATTCGGGTTTTCGGCAAGTAATAACCCGGGTTGCCTAATTTTAAAGGGGTATTTTTATGGATAGATGCAGAAAGCTGTTTGCTGCAGCTCTTCTTTTTGTTTTTCAAAGCAGCTGGGCTATAACACTAAACGAAGCAATAGATACTGCCCTTAAAAAGGCTCCTTCGATTCTTCTGGAAAAAGAGAAAATCAACCAGGCGATTGAAGAGAAGAGAGTTAAAAAGGCTAAAAACTTCGGTTCTATTAATGTGGTCGGCAGTTACACAACTTACAACATACCAAGAACACTCGCTCCTATAGTCCCACCCATTACGCCCGATTTGGTAACAAGCAAAGATATCGGCACTTTGGGCTTAAAGTATGATGTTATGCTATTTAACGGATTTTCCGATCTTAGGTCCATCGAGATAGCAGAGCTCTCTAAAAAGATTTCAAAAACCGACTTTGCTTTAAGTAAAGAGCAGTTGATCTACAACATTAAATCTATATACTTTAAAATTTTGACGCTAAAAAAAGAGAGAGTATCGGCACTCTCCTACCAAGAAGCTTTAGAGACTCTTCAATCAAAAGTTGAAAAAGAGTATGAGTTGGGTAAAAAGGCTAAATTGGATCTTTTAAAAGTCGCATCTGAACTGGAAATTGCAAAATATAACTCATTAAATATCGATAACTCCATAAATATACTTAAAGCGAAACTTGCATCTCTCATAGGAATTGAAAAGATCGATAGTGTTGAAGATGTTTATGATGAAGAGAAAGTTAATCCCAATATTGAACCTAAAAACTCTCTAATCTATAAAAAAGCTCTTTTGGATACAGAGAAAAGTAAAAAAGGAATTTCAAAAGCTAAAGCTCTTTACTATCCAAAGGTTGCTTTTAATGCATATTATGGAGACAACTTTGCTTCAGGAGAGCAGGAGGAGTTGTGGCAGGCGGGAGTCAGCATTAACATTCCGCTCTATGATTTTGGCAATAGAGATGCGCAGTTTCAAAAGGCAAAAATAGCGTATATAATTTCTGGACATAAGCTTAAAAACAGTTATCTTAAACTTAAAAGTGACATTGTTGACGCAAAAGAGCATATTGTTACAGCAACTGCAAAGATAGAGGCTTTGAAAAAACAGCTCGAGTTTTTAACTAAAATTGAAGAGAGTGAAAAGATCAAGTATCAAAACGGTGTATCCGATGTGTATGATCTTCTTTTGGCAATTTCAAAAAAAAGAAAAGCTGATAGTGATCTGATCGGTGCAACATATGATCTTACAATGCGAAGAGCATATCTTAATTTATTGGTAGGGCAAAATATCTGAAGCGAAAGTAAACTGTTTTGCTTTCGTAATATTTTGCGAGTTTATGGCCTGCATACTTGCAGCCATAAAATCAGGTTACAGATTTAAGAGGAGATAAATAAAATGAAAAAAGTGATCGCTTTTATAATTGTTGTTTTGCTGGTTGCAGGCGGTATCGTGGTTTTAAAGAAGAAAAAAGAGCAGTTGGCAAATCTTCCGACACCGGTGGCAAAGTCTGTTGCGGTTGAGACGGCGATGCCCGAAGTCAAAAGAATTGAAGAAAAGAGAAGTTTTATAGGGCGTTACTACTCGCTAGATCATCCCGTAATAGCCTCCAAAATAAGCGGTTTCATTCAAAAGATATATGTAGAAGAGGGTGATCGCGTAAAAAAGGGCGATCTGTTGGTCTCAATAGATGATAGAGAGTTAAAATCGGCTGTAAAGGCGCAAAAGGCTTCCATAAAAGCGTTAAATAGCGCAATAGAGTCTTTAAAGTTCTCCCTAAAAGCTCTTGAGAGTGATTATTTGCAGGCAAAATCTGTTTATGAGAGAAATTTGAAGCTTTACAAGGCTGATGCTTTGGCAAAAGAGAAGTTGGATCTATCTAAAGTCGCTATGGAGTTGAAAGAGTCGAAATATATTACTACAAAAAATAGCATTGAAGCAAAGTATGAAGAGTTGAAGGCTCTAAAAGCAGAGCTTGATTCAAAAATAAACCAGTTGCGCTATGTCTCTATAAAAGCTTTAACTGAAGCAACTGTAGGAAAAATCTTTTTAAGAGTAGGCGATTTGGCAATGCCGGGCAAACCTATTGTGAAGCTTTTGGGGGATAAAAAGAGGGTAGAGTTTCAGTTTCCGCTTCTTGAAGAGGGTATAAAAAAAGGTATGAAGGTCTATGTAAACGGATTGGAAGCCAGGATCAGCGAAGTTTTACCGGAGAGTGAAAAAGCCCTTGGTGTAGCACGGGTCGATTTGAGCGGTAAATTGGCACTGCCGGAAAACAGCAATGTATCGGTTGAAGTGGTGACAAGAAGTGGCGTGGGCACTGCAGTTCCGGTTACGGCACTTCTTGAAAAACAGGGCGGCAAAGAGAGAGAGCGTTATATTTTTGTCTACAATCAAGGAGAGTTTGTTCCTAAAAAGGTGAAAGTTTTGGCAACCGATGAGAGTTTTGCCGTAATCGATAGTGAAATCAGGCAACCGGTAGCGGTGGGAAGTAACGATAAGCTCTCACGACTATTTGTTTTAAAGAGTGTTGAGGCAGTTGGCAATGAGTAACGGTTTAATAG
>JALSXE010000484.1:0-1621 GCA_027072755.1 Campylobacterales bacterium
TATAGTATTCGATCTCTCTTTTCGCATATTCGGCAAAAGTTTTCGCATCGACGCTGCCGGTTTCGGCATCGGCTTCGACATTTTCATGCCTCCTGTGTCCAAGCAGTTTGAGCATCGTTTCGGCGGTTCTTAGAAGTTCCGGCTCCGCTTTTGCGTATGTAGTAATGCTCTCATACAGGAAATTCGGTGTGTCACGGTCCGAGAGCATAGTGAGCTTTCTATCGAGCTCTTCGCGTTTCTGGTCGAAAAGCTCGAACAGGGTCGGATCCTCTATCTTTCCTATCGGAATCTCGTAGAGTCTGCGCTTCATATCGGCTATATCGAAGGGTCTCGGTCTGTAGAGAAAGTATGGCACCCCCTTGTAGCCGTCACTCCTAAAACGGCTCCACACCTCTTCGGTATTTACCGGAGTCACCAGAAGAAGGAAATCGAAAGAGTCGTCTATTTCGGCGAGCGCCCTGTCCGTTTCCCAGACCGCTTTGGTAACGAGGCGCCGACCCAGCATCGCGAAGTGGGTGGGGCAGTTGGATGTCATGTCGGAAGCGAAACGGAAAAAGGCCTGCCTGATAGCCTTCGCGAAACTCCGGCGCAGCTTTTGGAGTTTTATCGGGTAGAGCCTCCTGCCGCTCTCGTCGCGGTAGAGGGGAAACACCCCGATCCCCAGAAGATATATCTCCTCTCTTTCGCGCAGATCTTCGGGCAACAGGGGATCCATCCCCTCAGGTGCCGCCTCTTTGACCTCAACAAGTTCCACCGACGCCTGCATACGGTGCAGGCTGATCTGTTCTAGCCGGCTGTAGAGTGTCTCGACGGTCGAAAGTAGCTCCGAGGGGCGGTCGGAGAAGATCCTGAATGCGGGGCGCCTCTTCTTTACGATCTCTTTCGGAAAGTCGCTATAATGCAGAGACCATATCTCCACGATCAAAAAGGTACCGAAGACCCCCCGCAAAGTCAGGGCAACCGCCTCTACGAGCGATGAGATATCGTCCTGCGCGCCGCCAATGATATACGAGGCTTCAGACTGTACGAGTTTCCGGGTTCCGGCATCATCCCGCCCCCCGGGCTCCCGGTAGATACAGACAAAAGGGAGTTGGCGGTCTATATGTATCAGGCCGCCGCCCGGAAGCCTCTCTCTTACCGGTCGATTGGCGGCGAGCTCTCTTTTTATCTTCTCTATGAGTTCGGAGGCGATCCTCACACTTTTGCTCATATTTTCGCACCCATCTTTTTCAGCGACTCCTCGATTCCGGGAATCGTACATTTCAGCAGTGTATGTAGCCGCTCCACCTGTACAAGATCGACATTCCCGGTCCACTCGTCCATGAATATCTTCTTGAACTCCAGAGAGAGTACAAGGGCGGAACCTTCGAAGTTTCGGTGTATCCACTCGGCCATATAGCCTCCCTTGAACTTGACGTTCTCCCTCACATCGAGACCTCTGCCGAAGTAGTCGAAATTACTCATATCATATACAGCCCTCTGAATAAGGGGCTCCCACCTCTTTCTGTCGCGCAGCGTGGCGTTGCCTACATTTATATCGGGATTTCTTTCAGGATCTTCCGGCGGGGCGTCGGGGCCGTTTCTTCTGTAGTTGTAGCTGTGCAGATCCAGCACTACAAAC
>JALSXE010000485.1:0-1616 GCA_027072755.1 Campylobacterales bacterium
TCTCATGGGTGCGGTAGATACCCCCAAGGGAGGACGATGGCTGCTGCCGGCCTTGCGTCTAATGAGTTCGGACATCGTCATCGACGAGATCGACGACTTTGTCGAATCGGATCTCATCGCTATAGGACGGCTTGTTTTTTTGGCCGGTATGTCGGGGCGTAAGGTGATGATCTCATCGGCCACGATTCCGCCCGATCTTGCCGAAGGCTTTTTCCATGCCTACAGCATGGGATGGTGCATCTTCGCCGAATCCCACGACGGTGCCGACGGGATGATCGACGCCTTTTGGTGTGACGAGTTCAAGAGCGACCATCGATCCGTATCGGGTGATGAGAAAGCACAAGAAGATTACCGAAGCGCCCATCGGCGCTTCATCGATTCCCGCGCCAAAAAGCTGCAGACTCTGCCGCCCAAACGACGCGGGATCATCACCGATTTGCAACCGGACGAACGGAACACGGCGGAACGCTATTTTGACGACATCGTCGAGCAGATGGTGCATCTTCATGACCGTCATCACCTTGTCGATCCCAAAACCGGCAAACGGGTCTCCGTCGGCGTGGTGCGCATGGCCAACATCACGCCGTGTGTAGAGCTGGGACGCTACCTTTTGGACGTTCCTTTGGGGCGTTTCGATCTGCGGTTTACGGTCTACCACTCCCAACAGGTGCTTCTGATGCGACACGATCAGGAGCGATACTTCGATCGGCTGCTAAAAAGAAAAGAGAAGCTGAAAATTTTCGACGATCCGATCATCAGGCGACACATAGAAACTTCCGAAAACGACGATCTGCTCTTTGTCGTCGTCGCCACACCGGTGGAAGAGGTGGGAAGAGACCACGATTTTGACTGGGCGGTGGTGGAGCCCTCTTCGTACCGCTCCATCATCCAGCTGGCCGGTCGGGTGCGTAGGCACCGTGAAGGTGAGGTGCAAGAGGCCAATGTGGCCATACTGCGCTACAACTATCGTGCGTTTCTCGATGGGGATCGAAGCGGCAAACGCTATTTTATTCATCCAGGTTTCGAGGTCGATACGACGCTGGTCTCCCACGACATGAAAGAACTTATCGATGAAGAGACGCTGCGTGAACGTATCGACGCGATCCCCAGAATCCGAAAAAATGACCCACTGCAACCGACAAAGCGACTGGCAGACCTGGAGCATTTCACCGTAGCGCAGTGGCTGACACAATACGACAAACCCTATGCCGGAAATCTGGAGGGGTATTTGAAGGGGGCCTGGTATTTGACAGCCATGCCGATGCACTATCACCCCTTTCGAAAGAGCTCCCCTACCGTCAAATGCTATCGGGTTTACGATGAAAATGAGGATCGCATCTATTTTGCCGAACTGGATGAGGAGGGCAATCCAATCGACAGGGAGGGTATCTTGAACATTCACAACATATCCATCGAATCGAACGGACGTCTGTGGATAGAGCGTGATTACAAAACTATCATCGAACGATATGCTGAGAATTTCGGACTATCACCGCAGGCATTGACGCTTCGCTTCGGAGAACTGAACTGGCAGATATATAGAGAGTCGAATATAGGGAAGACTGGATTCCTGTATCACGATCAATTTGGTCTTTTCAACCCACCCCACTACAAGG
>JALSXE010000486.1:0-6546 GCA_027072755.1 Campylobacterales bacterium
GATATCTGTCTGCTGAAGCGCATCTTTTATGTCGGTGGTGAAGCTGAGAGTCCCGCGCTCGCAGTTCTCCTTCACCATCGCTTCGAGACCCGGCTCGTATATGGGGATGATGCCGTTTCTGAGATCTTCTATCTTCTTCTCGTCTATATCTACACAGACCACCCTGTTTCCCATCTCCGCAAAACAGGTGCCCGTTACCAGGCCGACATATCCGGTTCCGACCATGCTGAGTTTCATCTATAGCCTTTGAAATGTTTCAGATAGTATACATAATAGACCATTTTATAATCTTTATAAAGCGGAATCTCGATCCGTTTCACAAGCTTGGCCGAAGCGAAGCTGCGCTCTACGTCTGGAATTTTCGAACGCCCTGTCACAAAAATGAAATCTTCGCCCTTGTGGCGCTCGAGATCGGTGGTAAGCTCGTAGTGATCCAGAAGTGTATGGCGGGGGTTCCATTTGACGGCGTCGAACGGATGGGGCTCTATGTAGTAGATAAGCTCCGCCATCGTCTTTCTGTCGTCGCTTAGAAGCTTGGCGCCGGGATACTCTTTGAGTACGGCGCCAACTTCCGCCCCCAGCTCTCTCCAGCCGAGAACACGCTTGTAAGGGTCGCTCTTTCTCGTAAGCTCGACTCCAAGCGCATTAGCAACGGAGTGGTACTGATAGAGCCCCACCCCGAGCAATATATTTACGACAATAGCCGCATAGAGCCACCTGAACCTCTTTTGCATTACCAGCCACGCAACCACCAGCACGGTGGAGGCGACGTACATCGGAGCCGACCAGTTCGCGTGAGCGCGTGAAAGAAGACTGATGGTAAGGATGAGCAGAAAGAAAGGAACTATGAACCACCAGAGCATAAAGAGCCTGTCGTCGCGCCTGAGAATACCGACTCTCGGCAGTATGGCCAGCAGCCACCCGAAAAGTATGGGGCCGAATACACCAAACTGCGCACCCAGAAACTCGAGCATCATCAGGGGGTGGAAGAGATCGCCCTCCAGATGTGCGTTGTCTTCGGTATGTTTGAAGCTCACGAACTCGTGGGTGTAGTTCCAGTAAAGGTTAGGCATGTAAATAAGCGCGGCCAGAAGCATCGTAACGTAGAGTTTGGGGTTTTTGAGATGATCTCTATATTTTGGCGAAAAGATCAGATATGCAAAAGCCGATACGACGAAGATTATCATCGTATATTTGCTTAAAAGCCCGCCGCCGCCCGCAACGGCGACTACCAGCCAGTGGCTCCACCTGTCGCTTTTGAGCGCCTTTACGAAAAAGAGCATCCCCAATGACCAGAAGAAGAGAAACGGCACGTCTGTAGAGATGATGAGCGAAGAGAGCCACACGGCCGGAAGCGTTACGAATGTGATGGCGCTGAAAAATGCGATCTCTTCATCGTCGAAGAGCTCTTTCGCAAGGTAGTAGATGTTCAGCGTCGTAAAGAAGTAGACGAATAGAGAGCCTATCTTTATGCAGACGAACGAGTCGCCGCAAAGCGATGTGGAGAGCATAATGAGCCATGCCACCATCGGCGGTTTGGAGTAGTAGCCGAAGTCGAAATGCTGCGCCCATCCCCAGTAGTACGCTTCGTCCGCATAGAGATCTATGTTTACGTGGGTGAGCGTGTAGAACCTGTAAAGCGAAATAGCCGCGATAAAGATGATCAGAGATTTCAGTGAATAGAGTCTGCTATTTTTTTGCATGAACGCCCAATGGAAAAAAGATTTCGTTATTTTACCAAAAAAGAGCGGCTGAATTTTCCGCAATACTCTTGAAAGTGCCAATATACCGCATATACAGGCATGAAACCGGCACTTGAAAATTTAAAAAAACTTAGATATACTATAAGTCTTACCCACGTGTCTGCCGCTTTTGAAGCCTGTCGGTATCCGATATGTAATATTGAAATACTACTCTTCTTGCCGCACTGTCACGACCAATCGTCGGATCGTGTCGATATACGACAACAGGCAGATGAGAAAATTTTGAACCGATTTTACGCAAAAAGCGTAAAATCGTCTCGAAATCTTGGATTTCGAAGCTTCAGGGGGTTGTAGGGCCGCACAGGCCCTGCCAAATTGCGGGCTTGGCCCGGAATTTGAATAAAAATTTATGAAAGGAGTAAAAGATGAGCAACGAACTTACATCACGAGTTGTAAAAAAGATCGTGACCAAACATCCCAATCTTCGCTCTATGGTTCGCAACCATCCCTACTCGAAAGTGGTAGGTATGGCTGTCGTAAAGTGCCTCGAAGAGCGTTTGGGCATGGAACCTGACAGTGTCAGCGACGAACTGCTTGAAGAGATGATCGAAAAAGGGATAGAGCTATACTGCGAAAAAGAGGATGAACTGCGACAAACATCCGTCATAGAGCAGAGACGCCATATGCTGTGTGATCATCTTCACAAAATCGCTACCGAGCACCTTGCAGCCGCTGAAGGCTGAACCTACATCCTGCGGTAAAGCAGTTCAAGCGCCTCTACGAAACGGTCCGAATCGTTCGGGCACCGACACACCCTGTAAAACTCGAACCCAAGCTCTTCGGCCACTTCTCTGTATTCGATATCTAATTCGAAAAGCGTTTCCGAGTTGTCTACCGTAAAGGCGATAGGGTAGATAAGAACACGTCTGTTTTTAATCTCTTCAAGCACCCTCTCCAAAGATGGTGTGAGCCACTTCATCGGCCCCACTTTCGACTGGTACGCCAGGTGTACCTGGTTGAAAACCAATCCCCTCTTTTTCAGCCGCTCTGCATGGAGTTTCACCTCCGCTTCCACCTGCTTTTGGTACGGGTCTCCCTTTTTTATGACACTCACGGGCAGGCCGTGGGCCGAAAAGACTAGATTTATGTCCGTTGGGTCCACATCTTCTACACTCTCTGCTATCAGATCCTCTACGGTATCGAGATAAGGCTCGAAGTCGTAGTAATCAAGAATACTCACCATAGTCGGGTGGTAGCCTATTTCGGCGGCACAACGGCGTATATCTTCTATGGAGGAAGCGGTAGTGGTAGTGGAAAACTGCGGATACATCGGTATAAGATAGAGCTTTTTCACACCCCTACTCTTTAGATTGCGGAGCACATCCGTCGCAAAAGGAGGCGTATAGCGCATGACAACCTCTACGATCGCATCGTCAATACGCTTTTGAAGCTTGTTTTGAATGGACCTAGTGATATCTAGCAGCGGTGAGCCGCCGCCTATCTTTTCGTAATTCTTCCTGACTTCATCTAGTCTGGAGAGAGTTATGTACTCAGACAGCCTGCTGCGTATAAAAGGAGGAGCACCTATGATACGGTGGTCGTTGAACATATTACGCATGAAAACCTCTATTTCATCGAGATTCGACGCTCCACCCATATTCATTAATATGACAGCTTTATCCACTTTTATCTCCGCTTTTTCGCTCTTTTTGACGGGTATGGTAGTCTAAAATTGATCTTTATGTCAAATCGGCCCGTCACTTACGCAGATTCGAATCTTTTATATCTCTTACGCACCTGACATATCCGCGGGTGCCTTTGCCGTACCAGAATCCTCCGCCGCAGGTGTAGAGCGTCATCCAGCTTCTCCCTTTATGGGCATGATCCTCGGTAGAGGACCAGTAGCCGCCCGAGCCAACATTGTCGAACTGGGGGTATATACCGTGTTGGAGCCCAAATCATTCAGTATCCAGCATATCATCTGCACCAATCATCGGTGACACCGGCATCCACCCAAAGCCTCGACGCACTTTCCAAGTGCGCCTGCGTTTTGGATGAACACCCCTGCACACCGAGCATTGACACATCTGACATACTTTCTACTGCATGATTTGGGCCGAAACGGCTCTCATCCGCCAGAGAGTCGAGTTCGTCCCTGGTAGGAAGACGCCAGTCGCCGTATCCTCCCAGATTGAGCGTTTCACACCGTTTCAGAGCTTCACGCCAAGATACTTTCACGGATGCGGCTTTTGAGTCATCCTGCCACATGAGGCCGTTCTCTCTGTCTATAACGATTTTCGCGCCATCGTCACGCAGCAGCTCCGCGGCAAAGAGTCGGCCGAAACAGAGCATCAGGGCGAAAAGTTTCATCATAGCTGCCTCCTTACGCCGTGCATAGGCTTTAAAGGCGCAGTTTCAGACTTTAATCATACGCCTTTTATCTATTTTAGCGTTATCCGCCTCTTTCATCAATGGTTATGACCGGAGTGCCCTTCATGTCCGCCCGCTTCGATCGTTAGATCGAGCAGAATCTCGCTTACATCCCTTCTCTCGGAGTTGAAAAACTTCGAGCGGTCGTAAGTGTACTGAAGGCGAAATTTTGTGAACGGGAACGGCTTGTAGACGACCATGGCCGAGTATCGATCCAGATCTTCCGGCAGGTTCGCACCATTTTCAAAGAGTCTGTCGTATCGCACTCCGGTGCCCCACTCCCCGACGTTATAGAGCAGTTGAGTGTACATTCCGCCCCTCTCTTCACTCTCCCTGTCCCTAAACAGCACTTCGTTCTCCCACTCGAGCGACGCCTCGGCGGATAGTTTCCAGTCGACCCTTGCCTCGGCTGCGTATATATCCGTACCACCTTCGGCGCTTCTGCCGTGCATCCATGTAGCGCCCAACAGCAGATATGCAGAGTCTGAAATATGGAAACTGTCTCTTAAGTACGCTACATAGAGGTTGTTCCTGTCCCTGCTGCCGAAACTCCTTTCGTTTTCACCCTGCAGGGCCTCTACACCCGCCAGAGTGAAAGTTTCGGTTCCTCTTTTGTACTGAAGCTGTACTCCATCTTCCGCAAGGGCTCCGTAACCGAAAAAGCTCTCGTAGACCAGTGGAGGAGTTGTAAAGCTCCATCCATGCTGGTGCAGCTCGTTCTGGCGGCTGAACCCGCTTCTGAAGCGTCCCGCCTTTATGGAGGTGCCATGCCCCAAAACTCCACTCTTTACAAAAAGCTCTCCGATATGAAGCCCCTCTTTCTCCACATGCAAAGAGGAGTACAGCTCCATATCCGGAAGCATCCGGGACTCGAACTCGATCTCCGCGTAGTTTAGATTGAAACCTCTGTTGGGGTTGAACGGAATCTCTCCCGCACTATCTATGAACCCCGGTATCGAGTAGTCTGCATACGATTCGTTGCCTATATTCCTGGCCAATGTGCTCATGTTCGCCACAAGTGCTATCTCGAGCGGACCGGGTTTGCCATGGGCACTTTCTGCCACTGTTTTATGCTTATGATGATCTTCATGTGCCATACTGCTCTGCCCGTTTTCGAGTCTATCCACTCTTTGTTTCAGCTCCTCTATAGTGTGCCGCTGCTGCAAAATCCGCTCTTTCAACTCATTCATATCCTGCGAACAGAAGAGTGAAGAGTAGAGTACAAAAGGTAATAAAAGGCTCTTTTTCACTGTTTTCTCCTTCGATAATTTTTTTGAAAAATCTATTTGGGGTCTGCTATGTTTTTAAACAGATATATGGAGGAGCGCGTACAGAGAGCCTCTGCGTACTCTTCAAGCGGGGAACGGAAAAGGGCTTAAACGCAGGCGGGTAGTATGCGAAAGAGAGAGGCATTGTGTCGGGAGCGGTACAGATATCGGCCGCACCCATATTTGCCTGAAGTGTGCATATATTGCAGTCGGAGTGCACCTTCAGGTCGCTATGGTGGTGAAGCGCTCCGAGCAGCGTAGAGACAAGAAGCACGGCTGCTACTATTTTACCTGTCAATCCTCTTTTCATTGCGAAATTATAGCCGTTTGAATCCTCTTGAACAAGAGTTTGTTGGTATAATTACGTCTATTATGATATGAAGGATCGATATGAGCGGAGTTTTGATTATCGGAGCGGGCGGAGTCGGACGGGTCGTGGCTCACAAGTGTGCGCAAAACAGTGAAGTTTTCAGCCGTATTACACTTGCCAGCCGCACTCTCTCAAAGTGTGAGCAGATAAAAGATGAGATAAAGCGGATGCAGGGCGTCGACATAGAGGTCGCCCAAGTGGATGCCGACAATGTGGAGGAGCTGGTCTCTCTTATAAAGAGAACGGAGCCCTACATCGTAATAAACGTCGCGCTTCCCTATCAGGATCTGACGATCATGGATGCCTGCCTGCTTACCGGCACGCACTACCTCGATACCGCGAACTACGAGCACCCCGATACCGCAAAGTTCGAATACAAAGAGCAGTGGGCCAAAGATGGAGATTTCAAACGAAACGGACTCATGGCGCTTCTTGGAAGCGGTTTCGACCCGGGTGTTACGAACCTATTTTGCGCATACGCGATGAAACACTATTTCGACGAAATCCACTACATAGACATACTCGACTGCAACGCCGGAGACCACGGCTATCCGTTCGCTACGAACTTCAACCCAGAAATCAACATCAGGGAGGTAAACTCCAAAGGGCGTTACTGGGAAGAAGGCGAGTGGAAAGAGACCGAACCGATGGAGATAAAGATGGTTTGGGACTATCCGCAGATAGGCCCCAAGGAGAGCTACCTGCTCTACCACGAGGAGGAGGAGTCCCTCGTGAAAAATATAAAGGGGCTCAAAAGAATACGCTTCTTCATGAC
>JALSXE010000487.1:0-1611 GCA_027072755.1 Campylobacterales bacterium
CTCCAGACACGTGCGGCGGTCGGATTGGTCTCTATCAGCTCCCTTAGCTTCGGCTCCTTCTGGAAAGCTCCGGGCTTGAAGCCCTCTTCACCCTCTTTTCCTTTGCCGTTGAGCGTGATTCCGAGCTCGTCGGGAATCAGTTTAGCCATCTTGTCGGCCTCTGCGTAGCTCACGCCCAAAACGCGGGCGACATCGCGGATTACACCTTTGGCCAGCAGCGAACCGAAAGTGATCACCTGCGCCACGTTGTAACGGCCGTACTTTTCTACCACGTAGTCTATGATCTCGCCGCGTCGGGCCTGGCAGAAGTCCATATCTATATCGGGCATGCTTACACGCTCCGGGTTCAGGAAACGTTCGAAGAGCAGATCGTACTTCATCGGGTCTATGTTCGTTATTCCCAGTGAATAGGCCACGAGGCTCCCGGCCGCCGAGCCGCGCCCCGGTCCCACCGGTATGCCCCGCTCTTTGGCTTCCCTCACGAAATCCCAAACTATCAGCATATATCCCGGGAACTTCATCTGGTTTATGATCCGCATCTCCGTCTCAAGGCGCTCTTTATACTCTTCGTGCCGCTTCGGATCGATATGCTTGAGCCTCTCTTGCAGCCCCTTTCTGCACTCGTGCACGAAGAGCACCTCGTCGTTTGCAAAGCTGTTTTGCACCTCCGGTTCAGGTACGCTGAGCCCCTCTTTGGCCGCATACTCCCTGGCGAACTTGAAGTTTGGAGGGGTAGGATTGCCGAGGTCCAGTTCGAGGTTGCATTTACGGGCGATCTCCTGAGTATTCTCCAGTGCCTCGGGTATGTCCGCATACAGAGCCGCCATCTCTTCGGGAGATTTTAGGAAAAATTCGTGTACGGAGTGACGCAGGCGATCGGGATCGTCGAGAAGTTTGTTCATCGCGAGGCACATAAAGGCTTCGTGCGCCTCCGCATCTTCGGGGTAGAGGTAGTGGGTGTCGTTGGTTGCCACGATTTTTATGCCGGTTTCGAGGCTCAGTTTTATCACCTGCTCGTCTATGAAGTGCTGATCGCCGATTCCGTGGCGCATCAGTTCAAGATAGAAGTCGTCGCCGAAGATCTCTTTGTACTCGAGTGCGACCTCTTTCGCCCTCTCGTACCCCTGCGCACCGAACTTCACGTTCCTCTCGCTGAGGTTCAGATGCCAGTTCACCTCTCCCTGAAGACATGCGGAGGAGCAGATGAGCCCCTCGCTATGCTCTCTTAGGATCTTTTTGTTGATTCTCGGGTAGTAGTAGAAGCCGTTTATATATGCCTGTGAGCTTAGATACATAAGGTTTTTGTAGCCGGTTTCGTTCTTTGCGTAGAGGCAGAGGTGGAACCGCTGTCGGGTGCTCTTGTCGCCAATATCATCCTGGTTGTGGAGGTAAGCCTCCATCCCTATTATCGGCTTTATGCCCTCCCTCTTCATCTGCTGGTAGAAATCTATGGCCCCGAACATGTTTCCGTGGTCGGTAATCGCCACCGAATCCATACCCAGCTCTTTGAGTCGTCCCGCTAGCTTGGATATCTTGTTGGCGCCGTCGAGCAGCGAATATTCGGTATGCAGATGAAGATGGGTAAATGCCGGTTTCATTCAGGCTCCTCGG
>JALSXE010000488.1:0-1606 GCA_027072755.1 Campylobacterales bacterium
CCGCTCTTTCGTCTGCGACACACCCAGACGCCGCTCTATCTGCGACGCAAGCTCTCTCATATCCGACGAGTGAAGGGAGTAGGGCATATAGACACCGCCCGTAGCCTCCGCGAGCTCTCTAATAGAGGGGTTTAGGCGCGTTATCGCCACCTCGCCCCCGCTATCGCGCACCACCCTTCCATCTTCGAGTCTCATCACCCCTCCCTTTTTCGTACCGATGGCGTATATGAACACACTTATTCCATGCTCTTTGGCATACGATATCTCTTTTGAAAACTCCTTTTTGTCCCCTCCGTCGGTAAAGATCAAAAGAGCCTTTCTCTTTCGATCTTTGAGCAGATTCTCCGCCACCTGAAGCGGCGCGCCGATATCGGTACCCTTCGTAGATACATACCCTGTGCCCATATGGTCTACGAGGTACTTCAAAGAGTCATGGTCGGCCGTAAGCGGTGCCACCAGGAAAGCCCTGGAGCTAAACCCCACCACCGCTACGCGCGTATCTTTCAGACTGTCGAGCAGATCGTGAAACTTCCTTTTTGCCATCTCCAGACGGTTCGGGTATATGTCGTCGGCCAGCATCGAGCGCGATATATCGAAAGCGACGACCAGATCTCTCATCTTGGTTTCGATCTTTATCTCTCCCAGATCTATTACCGGGCGCGCCATGGTCGCGAGCATAAACGCCGCAGAGAGCAGAAGTATCGCTTTTCGCGCCCTTCGCCCCATTCCGCTGCCGCCTGCAACCATCTTTTTGTAGAGTTCCGGCGTAAACCGTTTTTTGAGCGAATCGACGTTTTTGGCGACAAAAAACCAGAGTAGAGGCAGAAAGAGAATTAATATTAAAAAATATGGATACTCGAAACTCATCTTCGCCTCCAAAGCACCAGCAGCAGCGTCAGAGTGAGCGCAGCCGCAAGCGGCCAGATATAGAAGTACTCTTTTTTGACATACCTGTTTCCCTTGATTTCGCTCTTTTCGAGCCGATCAATCGTTCTGTAGACCTCTTTGAGCTTCTGCACGCTGTCGGCATCGAAGTATCTGCCTCCGGTCTCTTTGGCAATCTTTTGTAGAACATAGGGGTTGAAGTCGCCCGGCTGTCCGACTCCAATCGTATATACCTTTATCCCGTACTTTTTCGCCGTATTTATAGCTACATCCAGCGGAACGGTTCCGGCATTGTCCATACCGTCTGTGAGTAGAATGGCTATCCTGTTTTTGGCATGCGAATCTTTGAAGAGCTTCGTGCTCATAAATAGGGCCTCGTACAGGGCGGTGCGGCTCGTGCCCGCTATACCGACCTCCACCTTGTCGAGCAGTCTAAGCAGCGACTCCTTGTCGTATGTCAAAGGCACGGCCACATATGCGAAGTCGGCAAAAATCGTAAGGCCGATCTTGTCGTGTTTTCTCTCTTTTATAAAATCCTCGACTATCCGCTTGACTATGCCGAACTTGCCGTTTTGCGCCATGGAGCCGCTTGCATCGAGGATCAGCGATATCTCGTAACCGCTATCTTTCAAAACGACGACCTCATCCTTTTTAATCGGGCTCGCCAGTGCGGTTACAAGCATCAAAAAGGCCGAAAACTTAACGATCTCGTATATGGTGG
>JALSXE010000489.1:0-1605 GCA_027072755.1 Campylobacterales bacterium
TCCAGAAACTCGTTGCAGCAGCGACTCAGCTCCTGACGGTAGGTGTCGTAGAGTCTCGTCGCACGTATCGCCATCGGGGAGTCGATAAAGATTTTGCACTCCGGCAACTCTTTTTCATAATACATCTGCTTCAAAATGCACATGATCTCCTGCGTACGCTCTATGGCGAAAGAGGGTATCAAAACATTGCCTCCGTTAAGCAGGGTATTTACAATGACCTCTTTGAACTCATCTTCACTCTCTTTGATGCCTTTGTGGTTCCTGTCGCCGTACGTCGACTCTATATAGAGAGTATCCGCCTCTCTTACGAAGACCGGATCGTGCATAACCATATCGTTACGGTTGCCGAGATCGCCGCTGAAAACTATTCGTTTGGCCTCTGCATTCTCTATAAAATCTATCTGGATCGTCGCAGAGTCGAGTATATGACCCGCGTTTCGAAATATCGCCTTCACATCTTTGGCCAGCTCCACCTCTTCGTCGTACTCCGCATACTCTATACTCGAATCGTAGACCGCCTTCACATCGTCCACGCCGTAGAGCGGCTCCCTCACACTCGCTTCCGCGCCGCGCCGTTGCGCCTTTTTGAACCTGGTTCTATACTCCTCCTCCATGAGGTGGGCACTGTCGAGCAGCACCACCTCCGCAAGATCCATTGTCGAGCGCAGCGTAACGATTCGCCCTCTAAACCCCTCTTTTACAAGCTTGGGAATCCGGCCCACATGGTCGAGGTGCGCATGTGTTATGAGCAGAATATCTATATCTGCGGGGTTGAAGTCGAACGGTTCGAAGTTTCTCTTTTCTACAACCCCCTGGAACATCCCGCAATCCACCATTATATTCGGCCCCTTTTCTATCTGAAGAAGATGGCACGACCCCGTTACCACCTCTGCGGCTCCGTAAGAGTGAATAACCGCCATCTTGAATCCTTTGTCGGTTTTTCACCATTATAGGATACTTTAGGTAAACGAAATTAATCACAAGGGTGTAAATTTCACCATTGAACCGCTCAACACCAAACCCGGGTAGGTTTTATATTTTATTTTATTTATTAAGAAACCGTTTTAAGATAAATATTACTTTATATCTTTTAAATATAGAAATTACTTTGTCTCTTTTATTTTTATACAATATTTAACATATTTTGCCAATCTGCCGATATATACGATAACAGCTACCGTATTGGAGGAAAAAATGGGATTTTGGAAGAGTAGTGAGCCGCAAACAGGCGACGATGGAGAGCTCGAAGAGTTGAAAGAGAGAATCAGAGAGCTGGAGGAGGAGAACGGTCGACTCAAAAACGCCATCTCCGCATCCAAAAGCGCCGAATCTTCACTCAAAGGCTTCGAAGATCTCTTCAAGTATGAAAACGAGCAGTTGAGAAGAGGGCTTCTGGACATACAGAAGAATATGGCGGAAAATGTGGGAGTCTCGAAAGAGAACCTTACGGAGTCCAATACCCTGATAACGGAGATGGAAAGATTTACCCGCGAGATCCTGAATATAAGCTCGACTCTCGACTCGCTTCATGCGGTATCGGACGAATCTAATGAGGTGGCGCAGATGCTCACGGGCAGAGCCGAAGATGTGGGTACCATTTTGAAC
>JALSXE010000490.1:0-1589 GCA_027072755.1 Campylobacterales bacterium
ACCATTCTTCCCACATACGCGGCGCTTGTGCAGCAGCCGATAAAAGAGGCGGCACTCTTTGCCAAAAAACACCGCCTCGATGTCGTGATGTGGGGAATCAACGTCCCGTCGTTTATGGTATACTCCCAAAAGATCGTCCCAAAGCGGGACCCCAAACCGGGTGAGATCGTACTTACAAAGATAACCAAACTCAAAGATGTTGCATCGTATCAGCCCATATTCAAGAAGTACGGAATAGTGTTGGTGCGCATAAACTCCATGAAAAAAGGAAAAGAATGAAACTCTCCGTTGTCATCCCCATGATGAACGAAGAAGAGAATGTAGAGCCGCTCTTCGAAGCGGTCAGAAAGGCTCTTCACGGCATAGACTACGAACTTATCCTCGTAGACGACGGCTCTACGGACCGGACGGTCGAGAAAATGAAAGAGCTTGCCGACGAGAGGACCAAGATAATCGTCTTCAACCGCAACTTCGGCCAGACGACCGCCATGGCGGCGGGAATCGACGAGGCCAAAGGGGAGCTAATAGCCACGCTCGACGGCGACCTTCAAAACGATCCGGCGGATATTCCGATGATGATAGCCAAACTCGAAAGCGGCGGATGGGATGTGGTCGCCGGGCGCCGCGCAAAGAGACAGGACGGCATGTTTCTAAGAAAAATTCCAAGCAAAATAGCCAACGCCATAATCAGAAAGACGACAGGGGTATATCTGCACGACTACGGCTGTACACTCAAGGTTTTCAGGCATGAAGTGGCGAAAAACCTGGGTCTTTACGGAGAGCTTCACCGCTTCATACCGGTACTGGCCAAGATGTATGGAGCGAAGATCACCGAAGTGGACGTACGTCACCACCCCAGAATCCACGGAGAGAGCAAATACGGCCTCGGGCGCACCTTCAAAGTGATCAGTGACCTGCTTCTTATGCTCTTTATGCAAAAATACCAGACCAAGCCGATGCACCTTTTCGGAACACTCGGCGTTCCGATGCTCGGAGCAGGTCTTCTGATCGACGCCTACATGTTCATTCTGAAGCTCTTCGGTGAAAGTATAGGCCAGCGCCCGCTGCTGACACTGGGAGTGCTGCTTACACTGGGCGGCATTCAGCTTATCACCACGGGCTTCATAGCCGAGCTCATCATGCGGACATACTTCGAGTCGCAGAATAAAAAGCCATATACCGTAAAAGAGATCTTCACGGGAGAGAGCCGCCAGTCCAAAGAGGGCTGAGGCTTGTAAGTTTAGCCGGCGCCTTTGCGCCGGCGCGTTGCCGATATGAAAAAAAAGCTCAAACTGCTTCTTAAAATACTCTTTACCGCCGGGGCCCTCTGGTTCGTACTCCATAAGGTGGATATAGAGAAACTCAAAGAGGCTCTCAGCGGAGCGGAGCCTCTCTGGCTCTTCGGCGCCTTCATACTCTTCAACCTCTCCAAGATCGCCAGCGCTTTGAGGCTAAATATCTACTTCAGGGCGATAGGCCTGAAGCTGACCGAAAGCTACAACCTCGTTCTCTACTATGTCGGAATGTTCTACAACCTCTTTTTGCCGGGCGGAATAGGGGGAGACGGCTACAAGGTCTACCTGCTCAAC
>JALSXE010000491.1:0-6373 GCA_027072755.1 Campylobacterales bacterium
GCCGGTGAAATATCTGTTGATTTTAGCAAAAAAGTCGAAAAAGGGGTATCGAAGCCCAAAAAGGCTTCGAAAAGGGGGCTTACAAAGGAGAGTATGTCTGCATGAGCGGCGGCCGAAGCCGCCGAATAACCGACTACTGAAGGAGTCTCAATACATTCTGCTGGACGGCGTTCGCCTGCGAAAGGGCATAGGAGCCGCTCTGGGCGAGAATGTTGTATTTACTGAAGTTTGCAGACTCCTGAGCGAAGTCCACATCCCTGATCTGAGACTCGGCCGCGGTTACGTTTACCTGGGTAACGGAGATGTTACGTATCGTAGATTCGAGCTGGTTTTGAACCGAACCGATATCCGAACGTGTTCTGTCAAGCTGCGCAAGAGCGTGGTCGGCCTTCTTGATGGTCAGCTGTGCCGCATCGTAAGTAGTTACATCTGCGGTAGAGATACTGTTTCCTACGGAGTATGTTCCCTCCAAACCTACCAAAGTTGTGGCATCTCCTGTACCGTCTGCTACCGTAATAGCATTATCGGACTCGAGGGTGATGACACCTTTGGACTCGAGAGCGAGAGCACCGCTCGTTCCGTTTAGGGTAACGCTGCTTGTAGTACCGTCGCTGAAGCCGAACGGCTGCTGCTGGGCAGCTGTGAGTGCTGTTGTACCGCCTACGTCACTCGAGAGGACGATATCCCGCCCATCTTCACTGGTGAGCTGCAGCTTTCCGCCTTCAACTATAGAGGCGGTTACACCGGTCTGATCGGTGATTCTGTTGATAGCCGCCACAAGGGTGCCGCTCGAGTCGTTGGCGCTGAATGTCACATCACCCAGGTCGATACCGTTTATGTATACGGATCCGTTCGTGATCGTACCGCCCGCGACACCCGCATTTCCGACAAGTGTAGTGGTTGCACTCGCCGTTACCCCTGTCTGGGAAGATACCGCATTGATGGCATTCGCTTTAGCCCACGCGGAACTGGCCTGCTGAGCGATCGCATTGTCCGTACCTGCCGTAGATGCACCGACACTGACACCGTTGACCGTAATATCGCCTGCTGCGAGCGCCGTATCGTTGACGGTAGCGCCTGTCTTGTACGCAAACATTCCCACAACGGTGGTTCTGGCGCTGCTGATGGAGATGTTTACGGTCTCGTTTGCGTAAGCGCCTATCTGGAACTTCTTGTCGGTATATGATCCGTCGAGAAGGTTTAGGCCGTTGAACGAGGTGGTTTTCGCAATGTTGTCCGCCTCCTCGAGGAGCCTGTTTATGTCACGCTGAATAGCCATTCGGGAGTCTGTGTTCTGTCCGTCCGAAGCTGCCTGGATCGCTTTGGTGCGTACCGTGTTGATGATGTTGATATACTCGTCCAGCGCACCGTCTGCGGTCTGAACAACTCCGATTCCGTCGTTGGCGTTTCTTATCGCCTGTCCAAGCCCCTGCGCCTGAGCGCGAAGCGAGTCGGCGATCGCCATTCCGGAAGCGTCGTCTGCGGCTCTGTTGATGCGAAGACCGGAGCTGAGTCTCTCGAGACTCTTGTCGAGGTTGAGGTTTGTCATCTGTGCATTGCGATGAGCGTTCATCGCGCCTATGTTTGTGTTAATTCGAAATCCCATGATTTCCTCCTTGGTTGATTTGGGTAAAGAGCATCCTTGCTCTTATATGCAAAATCGGATAAATGGAAAAATTGTTTAGGGCGCCGTTTCCGACTTTTGAAAACGGCTGCAGAGAAGGAGCCTATTTTTTGGCGGCGGCAAGCTGCGCGTCTATCATAGACTGCAACGACTGGAAAGATGAGTTGAGCTGCCCTATAAGGGCATCGTATGCGGCGAACCTTTTGGCCATCACATCGTACTTCGTCTCTATCGAGTCGAGCGCGCGTGTTCTTCGATCCTGGAGCCGCTCTTCGCGCTCTTTCAGCTGTGTGTCGAGATTTGCAAGAAGCGAATCTCTGGCGGTAGCCGCATCGCTCAGGTAGCTCTTCAGAGCCAGAAAAACACCCGGCTGCTCTTCGGTGCCGGCAAATGTTTCGGAGACCGTATCGGTATCGCTCTCGAGCGCGCTTATCAGTGCACTCCTGTTGAAGCTCATAACCCCGTCACGGTTCACCTCTACGCCGAAGTCCGCCAGACCCTTGCCGTTGGGTGCGATATCGAGGGCTATGCGCGAGATGGAGAGCTTTAGCGACGTTATCGTACTGTCGCCCTGAAATATGCCGGTCTCTTTGGTGTCGGGGTCATATTTCGTCACTATACCGAGTTCGCTCATCAGCGTATTGTAGCCGTCTACAAACGCCTCGACCTTGTCCGCTATTCCTTCGTTATCCTGCTTTATGGAGACATGGTTGCCGGCTCCCGTTTCCTCTTTTAACGTAATTGTCATACCCGCTACCAGATCGTCGATTGTATTGGAAGACCTCGTAATATCCACACCGTTGAAAGTAAATAGCGCGTCCTCCGCATCCTGAACGTTGGCCGACGAGAGGGTCAGATCGAGGAAATCGTCGTTCGTCGTATTGGGATCGCCGTCATCGAAAGAGAAGCTCATCGCCTGATCAGCCCCCGTCTGGGCACTCTTCAAGATGAGACGGTACGGCTCCGTTCCGCCTGTATTGAGGATGGTGGCCTCCACTTTTCCAGCCATCTCGCTGTTGATCTGATCTCTAAGATCGGCCAGCGTGGTATTGGCCGCTACCGTGAAAGTAGTAGCCTGTCCGTTAATAGTTACGGTCATATCGGTATCTACGGTAGTTACGACGGCACTGTCGGAGGCGAACCCTTTCGTCTGCTTTATATCCGACTTTGCGAGGTTTTTTACCGATATGTCGATCTCCTGAGCTTTCGTACCGTCTTCGACGCTCACCTCTATGTCGCTGCCGGTCACATCGACGGTACGCTTCGCGAAGAGTACGGAGTCCGACAGCTCAAATAGAGTGCTCTTTAGCGAAGCGGTCATCGTCCTGATTTTGGCGAGCGACTCCTCACGTTTTTTCATATCTTCTATCTCTCTATCGATCGGTTTTATCTGGGCATCCTCGTCCACTTTTCTGAGCTTGTCGATGATGTCGTAACTTAGCGCCCCGCTGCTTCCGAGTCCGATAGAGCTCAATGCCCCGAAACTTGCCATCTCTCAATCCTTTGTTAGGCTTCTTTACCGATATATCGTCAAAATCTTAAAAAAGTTTAAGACGGCTTTATGTTAGAATTGCACCCATCGAACCGTTCACTACCATAATATATACCCTATTAGGAATCTGTATTGAAAAACCTCATCATAGTCGAATCACCCGCAAAAGCGAGAACGATAAAAAACTTTCTGGGCAAAGATTACGAAGTTATCGCTTCGAAAGGTCATATAAGAGATCTGCCCAAACACAGCTTCGGTATAAAGCTCGAAGACGACAGGTTCGAGCCGCAGTATCGCGTGGACAAGGAGCACAGCGCCATCGTCAAACAGATGAAGGATATGGCCAAGAAGAGCGAAAAAGTCTATATCGCGACCGACGAAGACCGCGAGGGTGAGGCCATAGGCTACCATATAGCCAAAGCTATAGGAAAAGATCCCGAAGAGCTTCCGCGTATCGTTTTCCACGAAATCACGAAGAGCGCGATTCAGCACGCACTGGAGAATCCGCGCAAGATAGACATGGACCAGGTAAACGCCCAGCAGGCGAGGCGGCTGCTCGACCGAATCGTCGGCTACAAACTCTCACCCCTACTTGCATCGAAGATTCAAAAGGGGCTGAGTGCGGGGCGAGTACAGTCTGCGGCTCTTAAGATCGTAGTCGACAGAGAGCGCGAAATACAGGCTTTCAAACCGGTCGAGTACTGGAGCATAGACGCCGTATTCAGGCCCGAGATCGCCGCATCTTTGGTAGAGTACAAGGGCAGGAAGATCGAGAAGATGACGATCGGAAACGAGAAGGAGGCCAGAGAGATCGAGTCTACTCTCAAAAACGAGAAGTATCATGTAAAAAAGATCGAAAAGAGACAGAGGAAGAGCTCCACACCCCCTCCGTTCATGACATCCACGCTCCAGCAGAGCGCGTCGGGCCGCCTTGGTTACTCCCCCAAAAAGACGATGATGATCGCACAGAAACTCTATGAAGGCGTCAAAACCGACAAGGGGCAGATGGGTGTGATCACATACATGAGAACCGACAGCCTCAATATTGCCAAAGAGGCGCGCGATGCCGCCAGAGATGCGATTTTGAAAACTTTCGGCGAAGAGTATCTGCCCAAAAAGCCGAAACAGTACAGTTCGAAAGCGAAAGGTGCGCAGGAGGCGCACGAAGCGATACGCCCGACACGTCTCGATTTCACCCCCGAGATAGCGGCAAAATACCTTGCCGCCGACGAGCTGAAGCTCTACAGGCTAATATACAACCGCTTCCTTGCCAGCCAGATGGCCGACGCGGTTCTCGAATCGCAGACGATCCTCTTTGCGAGTGAAGACGGCGTCTTTAAAGCCACCGGCCGAAAGCTCATCTTCGACGGCTTCTACAGGGTCATGGGCTACGACGAGAAAGATAGCCTGCTTCCCGAGCTCAAAGAGGGCGAAGAGATCCCGCTCGAAAAGCTCACCGCAAACCGGCACTTCACCGAACCGCCGCCGCGCTATAGCGAGGCGAGCCTAATCAAAAAGCTCGAATCGCTCGGCATCGGGCGCCCGAGTACATACGCTCCGACCATCTCGATTCTGGTATCACGCGAATATATAAAGATAGAGAAGCGCCAGCTCGTCCCGACCCCGATAGCGTTTACCGTAATAGAGACGCTCGAAAAGTACTTCCCCGAGATAGTCGACTCGGGCTTTACCGCGCAGATGGAGGAGAAGCTTGACGAAGTGGCCGAGCACAAAGTGGACTGGCAGAAGCTTCTGCTCGACTTCTACAGGCCCTTCATAGAGAAGGTCGAACGCGGCAAAAAAGAGATAAAGAGCCTCAAAAAGGCAGAGCCCATCGGCAGGGAGTGCCCCGAATGCGGCAGCGAACTGCTGCTTCGAAGCGGCCGCTACGGCGATTTCATAGCGTGTGCCAACTTCCCCAAGTGCCGCTACACCGAAGCGATAGAAAAAGAGGGCGAAGAGGGCACAAAAGAGCCGCAGATAACGGATGAAAAGTGCGAAAAATGCGGCTCTGCAATGGTTGTAAAAACCGGAAGAAGAGGCTCTTTCCTGGCCTGCAGCGCCTACCCCAAATGCAAAAATACGCGCTCTTTGGAAAAACCCAAGACCCTGGAAGTGAAGTGCCCGGAGTGCGGCGGAGAACTGCTGGAGCGAAACTCCAGACGCGGAAAGTTCTTCGGCTGCTCCAACTACCCGAAGTGTACATTCATCTCCAAGTTCGAGCCGACCCTGAAAAAGTGCCCGGAGTGCGGCTACGCCATGGCGAAGCGTACCTATCGGGGCAAAGAGGTCTATGAGTGCATAAAGTGCAAGCACCGTGAAGAGGCGCAAAGCACTTCCGAAGAGAAGTGAAAAACAGAAATTGAAAAGAGCGGCATATCCGTACGGAAAGCTTCGATGATAGTGGGAATCCTCTCCGATACGCATAAAAAGGCGGGGCGTGCGATAAGAGCCGTCGATATGCTTGTCGAAAACGGGGCCAGGCACCTGATCCACGCCGGCGACATCGGCAGGGAGGAGATCCTGGCCTATATGGCCGGGCTGGGCATACCGTATACAGCGGTTCTGGGCAACAACGACAAAAAGCTGCAGCATCTGCAGGAGAGTTATCACCTCTTCAAGGAGCCTCACTACTTTTCGATCGGAGGCATCAGCTTCAAACTGATGCACCGCCCCCGGTTTCTGAGCCCCGATGCCGATGTCATAATCTTCGGCCATACCCACAAGTTCTCCTGCGAGTGCAGGGACGACGGCAGGCTCTATCTGAACCCGGGAGAGGTGTGTGCAAGGAACAAACCGCTCAGCGAAGCGGCGCTTTTGAGAATCGAGCCTGAAATAGTAGAGGTGACCCACTGCCAAAGGCGCATCAAAGAGAGTGCATGGCAATATAACAAAATGGTATACGACCAGATAAAATGTGAAAGAGTTTCGGCAAATGTCTAAAAAAGTATTTCTCTGCGCAATAAGCAACATATCGAGCGGTCACTGCATGGAAGACTGCAGATTCTGCACCCAGAGCGTACGCTACGGTGCAAAGATAGACCGCTTCTACCACAAACCTCTCGAAAAAATAGTAGAAGAGGCGAAAGCCGCGCGCAAACGCTCCGCCGTCGGCTTCTGCCTCGTCACCGCCGGAAAAGGGCTGGACGAAAAGACGCTCCGTTTCGTCTGCGAAGCCGCCGAAGCCGTTAAAAAAGCGGTTCCCGAACTAAATATCATCGCCTGCAACGGCACGGCGAGTGTCGATCAGCTCACGG
>JALSXE010000492.1:0-1555 GCA_027072755.1 Campylobacterales bacterium
CCCTCATCGTCTATGGAGAAACCTCTATCTTTATGCTCTTTTTCTCTCTTTTTGGCGGCTCTTTGGCGCTCCCTCTCCTGCGACTCCGCCTCCTGCCGCGTATGCTCCCTTTCCGGATCTATCTGCATCGCCTCTTCGGCGGGGCGCGTCTCTTCGATGGTCTTCTCTTTTTCATTTACGAGCGCCTGCGCAGCCGCATTCTGGACATCATACCGGTTAAACTGCATATTCTGAATAGCGGATGCCACATTCATATTCTGGTTTACGAAAATGATGTTCGTAAGCGGTGAGATGGCCATTCGCGCTCCTTCGGCCTTTATAGCCCCTTTATGCGGCGGTGCACGGAAGAGACGACACACCCGTCGCTCTTGCGAAACACCCTTCTCAATCTTTCCTAATCTTTATAGTATCATAATCGGTATAGGTTACGTATGCACCCCTTTCGACCTTCACGTTGCGTCTATGGGTAAAATCGACCGGGTAGTCTCCGGGTTGAGAGGTGCTCGTCTGTACACAGAGCTGCGCAGCCTTTCTTATCACCTCTTTGGGCACCTGTTTTCTTCCCTCCGAGCGGATGATGCAGTGCGAAGAGGGGCGGTCTTTGAGGTGCAGCCATATATCGCCGGCCCTTGCATACTTCAAAAGCCACGCATTCTCCCTCTCGTTGCGCCCAACAAGCACCCTGTAGCCATCTACATCGAAGAGTTCGCACTGAAGCTTCGGCTCCCTCTTTTTATGCCTCTGCTTCGGCGGAAAGAGCAGCGATATCTGCTCTTCCGACGTAGCCCCTTCGAGATTTTGAAGCATCCTTTTGTAAAACTCTATCCTGCTTTTTAGGCTCTGCTCTTCTATATGGAGACGTTCTGCCTTGTTCGCGGCGCGTCTTGCGAGAGTGTAGAAGTGCTCACCCATACGCTTGGGATTCGGCAGAGGGGGCAGCTCTATCGTCACGGGCTTCGAGTCGAAATCGAGTGTCTCGAGCGTTTTGTCGTAAGGCTTTATCTCGTGCAGGTGCGCAAGCACTATGGAGCCCTCTTTCGAGAGTTTTCGCGCCCTCTTTTCGAGCTCCTCTTTCGCCGGAAGTCTTTCCAGCTCCTTTTTTAGCTTCTGAATCCTCTTTTGCAAAAAGCCGCGGTGGCGCGTCTTCAGCTCTTCGAGACGGCGCTCTCTTCTGAGTTCGGCACGCTCGGCCAGATAATCCTCTATGTTTCGTATCTCACCCGTTTTCCGCTCGCCTCCGTAAGGCTTGAGAGGTAAAAGCTTCACGCCGGGCTTGACGACCCTGAAGCTCGCCTCTGCATCCACATGCCTCAAAGCCTCCAGCACAACACCCTTTTCATCGAGTATGATAGCATTCGTATGCCTTCCGGTAAACTCCAGCTGCAGAGCGCTCCTGCTTGCCTTGTAGGCGCCCTTCAGCGCGGTGTCGATCCTTAAGATCTTATCCTCTCCCACAAGCCCCGCATGCAGAATCTTCGCACCGCTGAAGCGTTTTTTGAGCATCGTGTCGAAAGGTGCGTGGATTGGCGGCGGCGATATTCGCTTGGGCGCGCTG
>JALSXE010000493.1:0-1555 GCA_027072755.1 Campylobacterales bacterium
TAGTCAACCGCGACTTGAAGCGGATCATCGCCTATTCGACACTCTCACAGCTAGGCTATATGTTCGTCGCTGCCGGTATCGGCGCCTACTGGGTCGCACTTTTCCACCTGATGACCCACGCCTTTTTCAAAGCTTTGCTCTTCCTGGGTGCCGGTAACGTCATGCACGCGATGGATGACGAACTCGATATCTTCAAAATGGGCGGACTGGCCAAAAAGATGCGCTGGACGATGATTTTGATGACGATCGCATCGGTGGCATTGGCGGGTATCTATCCGCTTGCAGGATTCTTCTCCAAAGATAAGATTCTCGAAGCGGCCTTCGCGCAGGATCACTACATTCTGTGGGCCGTTCTTTGGTTTACCGCCGGTTTGACCGCATTCTACAGCTTCCGCCTGATCATGCTGGTCTTCTTCGGTGAAGAGCGTTATAAACTCTTCGGCTTCCATCCCCATGAAGCATACAAATTTATGCTCTGGGCGATGGCACCGCTGGCTGTTTTGGCTGTGATCGCCGGATTTTTCGAACATGACTTCATCCATCTGGTTAGCTACGTCTTGCCGATCGAAGAGTATGAAGTCTCTCATGCGGTTTTCTGGTTCCTGGTCGTCGTGACACAAGGCATCGCATTGGGCGGTATCGCCTTTGCGGTTTATAAATATAGCCACGGCGGATTCAGTAAGAAGTGGGAGCAGACATTTATCTATCAGCTGCTCTTCAATCAGTATTACATTCCCAAGCTCTACGATGAATTGATTTGTAAACCCTACGGTGAACTCTCCCGCATCGCCTGGAAAGAGTTGGATCTTCGTATCGTCGACGCCACCGTCGACTTTATCGCGACGACGATCTACAAATCCGGTATGGTCAGCCGCGTCGTTCAGAGCGGTAACCTGTCCAACATGCTGCGCTGGATGGGAGTGGGTCTGCTCATTCTGCTGTTGGCAGCCATTTTTTACAGCCCCGTGCGTTAAGGAGTAGGTATGGATCACATTTTATCAGTCTTGGTATTCTTCCCGGCAGTGGCCGCGATGCTCGGTTTTGTCGTGAGCAAGGAGTCGATCCGTGCCTACGGCCTCGCCGTGGCGACGGTGGAATTCCTGCTCTCTTTGTGGCTTTGGTTTAGCTTTGACAGCCATTATCCGGGCTATCAGTTTGTTGAAGTGTTGCCGTTGATTCCCAGCTTCGGTATCAATTACTATTTGGGTGTCGACGGTATTTCGCTCTTTATTGTCGTACTCTCCACTTTCATCACATTGGTGGGTATGATCGCCCTTAGCATCGAAAAAGATATTAAAAATATGATCATCTCCCTTCTTTTCCTGGAGATGACCATGGTGGGTGTCTTCGTTTCACTCGATGCAATTCTTTTCTATGTCTTTTGGGAACTCTCGCTGGTCCCGATGCTCTATATCATCGGTGCCTGGGGCGGGAACCTGCGTATCTACGCGGCGATCAAATTCTTCCTCTACACATTCGCCGGATCGCTCATTATGTTGGTGGGTATGCTGGTGATGGCCTATCTTTATTATCAGGCGACCGGTGTCTGGAGTTT
>JALSXE010000494.1:0-6298 GCA_027072755.1 Campylobacterales bacterium
GCTTCAGGGGGTTGTAGGGACTCCGGTCCCTGCCCTTTTGCGGGCTTGGGCACCAAAGAGAGATCAAGGCCACCTCCCCGGCGCCGCACTCTGGTGCGCAGCTGTCTTGAAATCTTCGATTTCAAAGCTTTAGGGGGTTGTAGGGACTCCGGTCCCTGCCCTTTTGCGGGCTCTGCCCGCAAAAGGAGTAACATCAAAATGAAAAAAAGAGGTTTACTTGTCACAGGCACTCGCACTGAAATACCGCCCGAAACGATTCGAAGATCTGATAGGGCAGGACTCCATTTCGCAGACACTGGCCATGGCGCTCGACCAGAACCGCCTGGGTCACGCCTATCTCTTTTCGGGCCTGCGCGGAAGCGGAAAGACTTCGACCGCACGAATATTCTCCAAAGCCCTTCTCTGCGAAAACGGACCCACCTCCAAACCGTGCGACAGCTGCGAACAGTGCACGATGGCCAACGAGGGGCACCATATAGATATTATCGAGATGGATGCCGCCTCCAGCCGTAAAATCGACGACATCAGGGACCTGATAGAGCATACCAAATACAAACCCTCCATCGGCCGCTACAAGGTCTTTATAATCGATGAAGTGCATATGCTTACCAAGGAGGCTTTCAACGCTCTTCTGAAAACCCTCGAGGAGCCGCCGGAGTTCGTGAAGTTCATACTCGCCACGACCGACCCGCTGAAGCTTCCGGCCACCATCTTGAGCCGCACGCAGCACTTCCGCTTCAAAAAGATCGCGAAGCCGCTAATCATAAAGCACTTAGAGCATATCCTGAACACCGAAGGTGTCGCCTTCGAACCGGAAGCGCTCGAGATCCTGGCGCGAAGCGGCAGCGGATCGCTCAGAGATACGCTTACGCTGCTCGACCAGGCCATCGTATACTCCAAGAGCAATGTGGATGTAGCCACGGTGACGCAGATGCTGGGCATCATCGACCCGGAGTTCCTGGAGAGGCTCTTCGACGCCGTTTTGAAAAAGGATGAGGAGAGTATCCGATCCTACCTCAAAGAGCTCGAAAACTACGAAGCGGAGATGGTTATAGACGAGATGAGCCTCTTTTTGAAAGAGAAGCTCTTCTCCGCGGACCGCAGGTTCACCCCGATGCTGCTCGAGAGGTTCTACCGCATCCTGGCCGAAAGCAAACCGCTGCTCGCTCTCGGGACCGACGGCGACTTCGTACTCTCGCTTACCCTTTTCAAGATGGTCGAGGCGCTGAATATAAAGCAGATCGACGAGATGATAGAGGCGCTCGAGAGCGAACTGGCAGGCACTCCAATCAAGAGGGCACCGGCGCCGGCACAGAGAAGCCGGCCGGCACCGCCTGCAGAGGCCGAAAGCGCGGCACCCGCTCCTGCCACCGAACCGGTCCGGCCCGAGGCGGCACAACCCACCAGGCCCGCACCCACCGCTTCGAAAGAGTATGCTCCCGACAATGCTATACGCTTCAAAAAGCTGATAGAGAAGCTCTACGACAGAAACGCCGACCTCGGGCGCGCTTTCGAGGAGAGCATAGAGTTCGTCAGCTTCGAGGAGGGCGTCTTGTCGTGGGCCAGCCATGCGGAGGGCGACAACAAGGAACTGCTCAAAACCCACTTCGGCATAATACGCCACTTCGTACAGGAGATCTTCGGGGTGGGTACGAAGATTTCGCTTGTAAAGTCGGAGAACCCGCCCCCAAAGCCGCAGGCTCCCGATAGGGGGCAGAGCGGCGAAGATGAAAAAGGCGACGCCAACGCACAGACTCACACCGCTTCGATGATAGAAGATCTGGAGTGCAACAGCGCCGGGTGTGTTACCGGAAACTGCAGCGAAGAGGAGCCATCCAAAGAGTTCGACGCGAAAGAGATCCAAAACGACCCCGTCGTTCAGAAGGCGGTCGAACTCTTCGGGGCAAAAAAGATAATAGTCCGCTCCAAAGTATGATACGCCTGCTTCTCGGCACCCTTTTTGTGCTCCTGCTTGCCGGGTGTGCACCGAAACCGCCGGCTACCCCGCAACTTAAAGAGGAGCTCTCCCCATTTTTACGAAACCTTCCTGCCCCTTTACAGAAGCGCACCCGCTCGCGTCTCTATGCCGATTTTTTGCAAAAACGTTACACTCCGTGGCTGCTCGAAGAGGTCAACGCCACCTTGGAGTCGGCTTCGTGGGCCGTGCGCCGCTACGCTAAAAAAGAGCTCTACGGCGAAAACAGACGCCCGCTTCTGAAAAAGAGGTGGCAAAGCTGGATAAAAAACGCCGACTACCCCTCCCTAAACTCGCTGCGCCACCACGCAGTAACCGTCCACCCGACCTCGCTGCGCCTCTTCCCCTCCGACCGCCCGATCTTTTACGACCCCTCGCTTGCGGGTGAGGGCTACCCTTTCGACTACAACCAAAACAGCGCCGTAAAGGCTTTCACCCCGCTTATCGTCTCGCACCTCAGCTATGACGGCGGCTGGGCTTTCGTGCAGACACCTTTCGCCCTCGGTTGGCTCAAAGTTCGCGATATAGCCTATGTGAGCAGTGAGCAGATAGAGCGGATAATGAAGATGCCGATGGTGGCGGTTTTAAGAGAGGAGGCCCCGATCTACGACGGCAGCCAGAACTTTCTATTCTACGCCAAGATCTCCACACTTTTACCGCTGATAGAAGAGGAGGAGGGCTTTTACCGCGTACTGGTACCGAAAAGAGAAGCGGACGGTTCGCTTGCGCTAGAGGAGAGCCTGATACCCGTCGCATGGGCCGAACGGACTCCTCTTGAGATGGATGCCAGGAACATAGATCTCGTTGCCGGTACGCTTCTGGGGGAGCCGTACGGATGGGGAGGTATCGCGATGGACAGAGACTGCTCCGCTATGACCCGCGACTTCTTCGCGCCCTTCGGTATCTGGCTTCCGAGAAATTCGGCGCAGCAGGCGAAAACGGGCAAAATTATCGATCTTTCGGGCATGAGCGACGAAGAGAAGGAGCGGACGATAGTCGAAAAAGGGGTTCCCTTCCAAACCCTGATACACCTGCCGGGGCATATCATGCTCTATGTCGGCTCCATAGGCAAAAAAGCCTATGTTATGCACAACATCTGGGGTATCAAAACCAAGAAGAACGGGCGCTACATAATAGGAAGGGGGGTAATAAGCGGCCTGCATCTGGGCGAAAATCTGCCCGAAGCCGACAAGGAGTCCATTCTGATCCGCCGCATCGACTCGATGAATATCGTAACCTACACCCCGAGAACCGAAACGTCGACCTCCCTGCCGCGCTTGTAGCGTTTGCAGTATTCGACTATCATACCGTGAAAGAGTGCGTATATCTGCGCTTTGGGCTCTGTCGGAAAGAGCTCTCTTATCTTTGCGTCGTTATGCTTCAGCCCCTCTATGAGCCACGCCTGAATAGCCCTGTACTCTTCGAACTCGTATCCGAAAGAGCGCAGCAGGGCGGCCGTATAGGCATCCACTACCATCGCCTCGCGGTAGCAGGCGTAGTTCAAGATCGCATCGGCAGTCTCCTCGCCTATACCCTTTTTCCCAAGAAGCCACTTTCGGTCCACCTCCAGCCTGAAGGTGTCGAAATCTCCGAACTTGTCGCCGATGGCCTGGTTAAGCAGCTTCAGCCGCTTCGCCTTGGTGTTGTAGAAGCCTGCAGGCTTTATCGCTTCGCGCAGCAGCTCCTCGTCCATCTTCGCGATGGCGTCGATACTTAGCTCTCCAAGGCTTTTGAGGTTCCATAGGGCCGCCTCCACCTTCTGCCATCTCGTATTCTGGGTAAGGAGCGCCCCTATTACGACCTCGTAGCTGCCGCTGTTGGGCCACCACCACGGATCGCGCTCTCTTACGGGCAGATCCAGCCTGCAGAGCGCTTCAAGAAGTTCGTAACTGTTCCTCATTTCACTCACTCCTCTATGCGCGCCTTCAGCGCCACCTCTTTCTCCCCTTCGCTGTAGACCTTTATCTTGTACGCCTCCACGGCCCGCCCCTTTTCAAGCTCCATCACGACGATCTGAAGTATGGCCCTGCATTTGTCGGGAACGTCGAACCGCCCCGGAAGGCCCGTAAGAAAGCGCTCTATCGGCACCTTCGCGTCCATTCCTATGACGTTGTCGCGGCAGCCGGTAAGCCCCGTATCGGTAACGTAGGCACACCCCCTGTCGATGACGAGGTCGTCGGTTCCGACATGCGTATGCGTTCCCATTATGGCGCTGACACGCTCTCTAAGCATCATCAAAAGGGCGCGCTTTTCGCTCGTAGCTTCGGCATGCATATCTATCAGAATGTTTTCGACACCTTCCGCTTCGAGGGCATCGACTATGCGGTTGGCGCAGATGAAGGGGTTGTCTACCATCGGCATGGCGAAGTGGCCCATGATGTTGACGACAGCCAGCCGCTCGCCGCCCACTTCGAAAATCCGCACACCCCGCCCCGGTACACCTTCGGGGTAGTTGGCGGGACGCAACAGCGGCATCGTCTCGAGCAGTCCCTTGATCTCCTTTTTGTCCCAGGTGTGGTTACCGCCCGTCATAACGTCTATACCGGCACCGAAGAGTTCGCGGGCGTTCTTCTCGCTCAGTCCGAAACCGTGGCTGGCGTTCTCGTAGTTCGCGACGACGAAATCGAGCTCCTCCTCCGCTCTTATGGCGGAAAGGGATTGCCTAATCATCTTCCGTCCTGGACGCACTACGATATCTCCTATAAATCCTACTCTCAAAATCTCCCTTTACAAAAAACGGATATTATCAGTGCAGGCGCATCGGCCAGACACCATTCACCTTTCACTTTTCACTTTTTTCGGGTACTCGAAAAAGAGGGTATGCCCCTGCATCCGGCAGGCTTCACTCCACTTGGAGGTATCGAACGCAATGCCCACCACTCCGGCGGTCGGTATGTTCTCTACGGTTACGTCGCCTAGAGTGTTCGCAAGCATCGTGAACCCCGGATTGTGCCCCACCAGCATTACACGCTTCGCATCGTCCGGCAGCTGGCACAGAAGGTACAAAAGAGCCTGCGCGGAGGCTTCGTATATGCACTCTTTCCACTCGATCCTCTCTTCCGGATAGCCGAGCTTCTGCGCCACGATTTTAGCGGTTTTTTTCGCACGCTTCGCAGGCGACGAGACGATCAGGTCCGGTTTTATGCCGAGCCTCTTTAAGTGTTCTCCCATAAGCGGTGCGTCCTCTTTTCCCCTTCTGTTGAGGGGTCTCTCGAAATCGGAGAGCGTCGGATCGTCCCAGCTCGATTTCGCGTGGCGCATTATAAAGAGTTCTCTCATCCCGTTTACCTATCTCACCGATTCAAGCGACCTGCCGGCGTTTACCTTTCCGTAGCCGTAGTAGTTGTTGTGCCCCCTGTAGTCGTAGGCGACACCGCCTATCTTGTCTGCACCGCACATGATGGCGCTGTATACATCCTCTCGAGTCAGATTCGGGTTCGCTTCGATCAAAAGTGCGGCGACCCCCGATACGATGGGAGCCGACGCGGATGTACCCCCGAATGCGTTGTTGGAGTCGTAATAGACATAGTCGCCGCTCTCGTCTCCGGCGGCTCCCGTACGATCGAGCGTGGTAATGCCCAGATACTCCCCTCCCGGAGCCATAATGTCAAGCTGCGGTCCGTAATTGCTGTATTCAGTGCGTTCATTGTAGATATTGGTCGCTCCTACCGCGATAACCTCGTCGATACCCGATTCGTCGTTTCCGATCGGGTCTCCTATCGCATCGTATCCGCCGTTTCCTGCCGCAAACACGACTACGGTACCCTTTCCGCCGCGGCCGTTGACCGCCACATCCCGGATAGCCGCCTCGATCGGGGCGCTTACGTCGCCGCTTCCCCAACTACAGTTTATCACGTCCACACCCCACTCTTTGGCCTTTTCGAAAGCGTCTATTATCATACTCTCGGTCAGAGTCGAATCAAACGGCATTCTTATGAAGTATATCTGTGCGGCAGGCGCCACACCGACAAGGCCCTTGTCGTTGTTCCTCGCAGCTATTATTCCGGTAACCTCCGTTCCGTGGTTGTCTTCGGAAGTGCGGGGCAAAACGTTCGTCGTCTTTGTCTGCACATCGTAAGCGGCTACGACCGCACCGACGAGATCTTCGTGGTCTACGTCGAGTCCGTCGTCTATTACCGCCACCTTTACCGACCTGCCCAAAAAGCGGTGCCCTCCGTCGAGGTTTATGGAAGCGTCGCTGCTTATGCCGTAGTTTTCATAGAAGGCTCTGTCGTAATGTATGCTCCACTGCTGATAGTATAGCGGGTTGGATATTAAAGAGGTTGTGATCGGAAGAGGAGGAAGATTGGACTTGTTGTAGTC
>JALSXE010000495.1:0-1543 GCA_027072755.1 Campylobacterales bacterium
AAACATAACAATGCTACCGATTTGTTCAAAGCTTTGCAAAGAAGGGGTACGGGCTACTCCTCTTTGGGACATAGACATAGGGGTCTGGTGATGCCGATGCTATGAAATTTATCCATTTCAAAAGCCGGAATATCTTCCATTTGCCATCCTGCACAAAACCGTGGTACAATCGAATATAGTCAAATTTTATTGGAAAGGGGAAATTATGTCAAAAGTGGTCAAAGTGATCGAGGTGCTGGCACAGTCGTCCAAAAGCTGGGAGGATGCGGCTCAAAAAGCTGTCAAAGAGGCATCGAAAAGCGTCAAAAACATAAAGTCGGTATATATCAAAGATATGAGTGCGAAAGTTGCCGGCAATACGATAGTCAAATATCGGATTACGGCCAAAATATCGTTTCCGGTAGAGGCGAAAAGCGGCAAAAAAGGCAAAAAGTAGAGCCGGCTTTTGAAGGAGGGCCTATGCAAATAAAGACACACGGAGTTTCGATCGAACTTACACAGTCTGACGGTGAAGTCTATGTAGAGTTTACCCTTGTAGGAAAGCTTACGCACGAAGATTACGAACTCTTTGTCCCGTTCATAGAGAGTGCGGTAAAAAGTCTGCCGCCCAAGAGTCTGAATATATTGATCGATATGACCGGATTCGAGGGGTGGACGCTCGAAGCGGCCTGGGACGATTTCAAATTCGGGCTGGAGATTCGCAAAGATATAAACAAAATGGCCGTAGTCGGAGACAAAAAGTGGGAGGAGCTCTTTACCAAAATGGCTGGCTGGATGATCTCCGGAAAAGCCAAGTTTTTCCACGATAGGGAGGATGCGACAAGTTGGCTGATGAGCAGTTAGATATCAGCGAAAAGATTGCCGAACAGATAGAGAAGATCGCAAGGGAGTCTTTGCAGATAAACTTGGAGGTTCTCAGATATATAAAAGAGGATCTTGACGAGATAAGAAAGATAGCCTCGGAGCGCGGCATACCGACAGCGAGTATCCTGCTTCTGGTTCTCGACGGCATAAAAAAAGGGCTTGTCAGAAGCGGAAAAGTGAGCGCGGAAGAGATAAAAAAGATAATCGACTCTTCAAAAGAGGAGTTTTTAAGAGTTTTGGAAAAAAAGAGAGAGATAAAAAAGGAGGGGTGAACCCTCCCTTTAGAAAGTAGCTAACTTACACTCCCCCAAGTGCAGCAGCGGCCGGTGTTACTTTGCTGCAGCGGCCTTAGCAGCTTCGAGAGCCTCTTCATATTCCGGCTCTTCGGTAATTTCGGGAACGATCTGCTTGTAGGCGATCTTTCCGTCTCTGTCTACCACGAAGATCGCGCGGCATGTAACACCGGCAAGAGGACCCTCCGCGATCAGGACGCCGTAAGCGTTTGCGAAATCTTTGTTTCTGAAGTCGGAAGCGACTGTCAGGTTTTCGATTCCTTCGGCGGAGCAGAAACGTCCGGCGGCGAAAGGAAGGTCCATGGAGATGACTGTAGTATCTACGCCTTCTATCTCCGCGGCTTTTTCATTGAATTTGCGAGTTTCAGCGGCACACACCGGAGTAT